>SLDI01000060.1:0-9874 GCA_007125385.1 Phycisphaeraceae bacterium
CAACGCCGTGAACTATTGATGTAGGGTGGGTAGAGCGAAGCGAAACCCACCAGTCTTGCCTGGGATCTACGAGCATCGTGGTGGGTTTCGCTTCGCTCTACCCACCCTACATTAACGCCGCCGCCGAATAGTTCACGGCGTGCGGGTGCCGCTGGCGGCTTGTCCGCCAGTGCCCGGGCGCCCCCAAGCAGCCGAGGTGGATCAAAGCAACGATCAGGCCACATGATCGACGCAGGTCGTACGCCGCCGCCCCGGGACCACCGGTCCCGGCTTTATACGCGCAACGCATCTCATCCCTGTGCATCCGTGTGCATCCGTGGTGGCACCGGCCGTGCCCGCGCGCTGGCCATCGCTGCGAGCAGGGCGATGGCGATGCAGCCGGCGAAGATGGCGGCGACCGTTGCGTCCGGGTGCAGCAGCGCCGCAACCGCCAGCAGCGCCAGGCCCAGGCGCAGGGTGATGTCGATGCCGCGCCGCGGGTGCAGGCGGGCCTGCAAGGCGACGATCGTCGCGGCCGTGCCCAGGCCGACGATCACGAACGCCCCGAGCTGCGCCCCGCCCACCTCGACGACGAGCTGCGGCCGGGTGAACACGGCCGCGGTCATCAGCAGCAGCGGCACGCACAGCGTCAGCGCGGCCATCATCGTCGCGACGAACGGTGAGCCGGCGATGCGCGAGGTCACGGCCGCGGTCACCGAGGTCGGCGGCGACAGCTCGCCGAAGACCGCGACGAAAAAGGCGAAAAAGTGCACGACCCAGGGGTCGATCCCGGCGCGGATCATGTGCGGGCCGATGACCACGGCCACGATGATGTAGGTCGGCGCCACGGGCAGTCCCATGCCCACGATGTAGCCGAAGGCGAAGGCCACGAGCACCATGAGCACGAGGTGGACCTGGGCCAGGTCCATCACGAGGATGCCGACGCGCGTGGGCACGCCGGTGATGTCGAACATGGCCGTGAGCACGCCGAGCGTCGCGAGCAGGATGGTCAGCTCGCTGGTGGTCAGGGCGAAGCCGTGGATCGTCCGGCCGAAGGGGCGCACAAGCTGTCGCCAGGCCCAGTCCCTGCGGCGCCAGCGATCCAGCAGGAACAGGGCCCCGAGCCCGATGATGAGCACGACGAAGACGCGCTGGGCGGCGGTCTCTGCCGGCCAGCGCTCGATGCCCATGAGCCAGATCAACGCGGCCAGCGCGGCCAGGTAGGCGGCGAGGTTGACCCAGTCCATGGCGGCCAGCGGCGGCGTGTCGGGGGCCTCGAGGCGCTTCTGGAAGCGCGCCGCCAGCAGGTAGACCGCCAGGGACACGCCGAGGAAGTAGATGATCGCCGGCGCGAAGCCGCGGGCCACGACGTCGAAGTAGCTCACGCCGAGGAAGTCGGCCATCATGAACGCGGCGATGCCCATCAGCGGGGGCATGAGCTGGCCGCCGATGGATGACGCGGTCTCCACGGCCGCGGCGCGCACGGGTGGGAACCCGGCGCGGATGAGCGCGGGGATGGTGGCGCTGCCGGTGGTCGCGGCGTTGGCGGCGCCGCTGCCGCTGACGGCCGCGACGCCGAAGGAGCCGACCACCGCGGCCTGCGGCAGCAGGCGAGGCGAGCGCGTGGCGAGCCGGCCGCTGCCCTTGAGGATCGAGCCGATGACGTCGAACGCCTGCATGGCCGCGAGCACGAGGATGAACGAGCCGATGAGTGTCAGGCCGAGCTGCGCCAGGCGATCGAACGCGCCGGTGCTCATGTCGAGGCTCGCGGCGCCGACGACGCCTTGCCAGGACACCCCGCCGTGACGGAACAGCCCCGGCACGTGCTGGCCGAAGACGGCGTACAGGACCAGCGCGACGTTGACGAGGAACACGGGCAGGTACTTGCGCCGCGTGTATTCGAGGATCAGCGCGATGATCGCTCCGCCGGCGGCCAGATCGGTGGCCGTGAAGATGCCCACGCGTTCGATGCGCAAGGCCTCGAACTGCACGACCAGGTAGAGCCCGGCCGCGCCGGCAATGCCCGCGTAGATCGTCGCGGCAATCAGCCCGCCCCAGGCGCCCAGCAGCGGGTACAGCTCGCCGCGCCGCGCGTCGTTGAGGTAGACCAGCGCCACGGCCGCGGGCACCATGGCCACCGCCAGCAGTGTCGGGCCGCGCCCGCCGGTGACGTAGTAGTGCCAGAGCCCGGTGAAAAACAGCAGCGCCACCGCCCAGCACAGCCACGCGGCGATGCGCTGCGGCAGGGGGGTGTCGGGCGGGTTGTCGGGTGCGGGGTTGGCCACGAAGACACGAAGAGCACACGAAGGAAGGCGGAATGCAGATAAGGAAGCCAGGAAACCAGGAAAAGGGGGAGCTTACATCAATCGCTGACCGATTCCGACCCCCGCCCCTCCGGGAGCGGCGCCCCGCTTACCCCCTCCCTCCGGGAGGGGTCGCGGGAGGGTGCCCGCGAACGCGTTGCGTTCCCGGCATCGAGCCTTGCGCTCATTGGTGGGAGCCATCACCGTGCGCCGGTCGTCGCCCGTGCGCCCGGGCACTGGCGGACAAGCCGCCAGTGGCACCCAACGCCGTGAACTTTAGGCATGGCGGCGCTGATGTAGGGTGGGTAGAGCGCAGCGAAACCCACCACGCTGGCGTGGATTCGCGCCGCAACCGGTGGGTTTCGCTTCGCTCTACCCACCCTACAGCCAGAGTGCACGGCGTTGAGTGGCACCCGCCTGGGGTGACCGACGCACACAGCACCCTGCCGGGATGCTGTGTGGCACCCTTCTCACACCTTCCTGCCCTCTTCGTGCCCTCGCGGCAAGCTCACGGCGACTCGGCGACGCGCTCGTCCCACGCCTCGTCCCACACGCCGCGCTCGCGCATGTAGCGCGCCAGGCCGGGGTGCACCGGCACGCTGTCGCCCGCGGCCGCGACACCGCGGCGCTGCAGCGCCGGCATGTCCGCCGCGATTTGTGCGAAGCCCGGCTCCGCCTGGGCCAGCTCGGTGGCATTCGCCTCGATGATCGTCAACATGCGGTAGACGTCGTCGCCCGGCACCTCCAGCCCGACGTGAAAGCCGTAGAAGAAGGGCACGAAATGCACCGGGCCCTCCACGTCGCTCTGGAAGACGGCCGGGTCGATGCTCACCACCTCCATGCCCGCGTCGCGCAAGGGCTCGATCTCCTCGTCGGACGGGTTGAGCACGGCGATGTCGGCCGCGACTTCCGCCTCGGCGACCCAGGGCGGCAGGGATGCCTCGCCCGTGGTGTAGGCGATGAACGCGTCGATCCCGCCACGCGACAGCTCGCTGCCGACCAGGCCGGTGTCCAGCTCGCGATAGCGATGCCCGACCTCGAGCGTGCCCAGGGCGCGCTCGAGCTGGGCCCGCACGTCCCAGGGCGCCGGCCCGGTGAACACGGGGCGGTCGGCCAGATCGCGCCAGGCGGTGTAGCGATCGGCGTCGGCCGCGCGGACGACCAGCCCCACCTCCATCGTGTAGGCCCAGAACGACTGCACCGGCTGGCGCTCGACGCGCTCGGCGAACCCGGCGAAGCGCCCGGCATCCTCGGCCAGCTCGCGAAAGGCGATGTCGGCGCCGTAGTAGCCGTCGTACCGGCCCAGGGCGTAGCCACGGATGGTGGCGACGGCGCCCGAGGTGGGCATGACGTCGATGCGGTAGTCGTCCATCTCGCGGTTGAGCACGGCCATGAGGCTGACCTTGGCGCGGTGGCCTGCCGAGCCTGTGGCGGACGTGGCCCAGCGCAAGGTCGTGACGCCCTCGTCCTCGGCGCAGCCGGCCAGCGGCACGGCGGCGGCGAGGGCGAGGCTGGCGGCGAGCGCGGTGGTGGGCAGGCGTGGAGACATCATGGCCGCCGGTTATAGCAGCGGCGCCGGCGTCCGGGAAGGGGCTCGCCCGCCCGGGCCTGTGCCGAAGCGGATCAACCCGCCTGCGTGGCGGGCCCGGGTGCGGCGTTGGCCGCGGCAGTGCGGCAGAGCTTGATGATCAGGAACATCTCGCCCTGGTGCCGGGCCTCGTCGTGCAGGCCGTGGATCGCATTGCGCAGGAACTGCGCCAGCGCGTCGGCGTGGCGCAGCGACGCGGGGCGCTGCCCGGCGTGCAGGGCGTCGAGCACCGATGCGATGCGCTGGGCCTGCTCGCGCAGTTGATGATCCATCTGCTCGCGTCCCGGCCAGCGCCGCGGCGGGGCGGCCGGGTTCGAGCCCGAGGCGAACAGCGCCTGCCAGCCGGTCGACAGATCGGTCTCGCCGGTCAGCGGCTGGAGGCAGAAATGATCCTGCAGCCACAGGGCGTGCCCGGCGTGCCAGAGCACGTGGTTGGCGGTGCCGGGCGGGGCCCAGGTCAGGCGGTCCTGCGGCGCCGCCTCGAACAGGCGCAGCGTGTCGCGCCGCACCTGGCGGGCGAGCTCCTTGAGAAAGAGGGCTTCGTGCATGATGTGCTCCCAACAGGGCCCACGTGGAGCGTCGAGAGGCGGCGGCGGCGCGGACGTGGGCGGTTCACGTTGGCCTGCCACGACGGCCGGGAGGGCTCCGGGGTACACCGGGCTCGACCCGGGCGGGGCATCGGCCAGTGACACCAGTGTGCACCGGCCGGGGCGGGCGGGTCAAGCCGGCCGCCGGGGCCGGGTGCCGCACCGCCCGGCCGGAGGCAAGCCCGGCAACTACATACAGGTATCGGGAGAAGCTCTTGGTCTATGCGACATTCGACCTGTTATTCTTGTCTGCAAGGACGAAAGGGTGCGAGGAGGACAAGAAGACGCAGGACGAGGCATGATGATGATCATACGAGTTCCTGGGCTCCGTCCGAAAAGTGGGTGCCACGGCTTGACCGCGAAGCGGCAAGCCGTGTGACGGCGGACGGAGACACGGCTTGCCCTTCGGGACAAGCCGTGGCACCCCCACTCCTGCGGTTTTCGGAGGGAGCCTACTGTTGGCAACAATCACACCATGACACGCTACATCGCCGCCTACGACACTGAACATCCCAACTGCCCCGCCGCCTGCGAGAAGATCGTCCGTGTGCATCGTGAGTTCGAGATGCCCGCGACGTTCTATCTGGTCGGCCGCCACTTGCGCGATCACGCCGATCATTACCGCGCGCTGCTCGATGACCCACTGTTCGAGATCGCCTCGCATACGTGGTCGCACAAGATGCTCAAGCCGCATCCGATCTGTGGTTCCGCCGTCGCGGGCGACGAACTGGCCGACGAGGTGATCAAGGGCAAGCAGATGGTCGAGGACGTGTTCGATCGCGAATGCCTCGGCCTGCGCCCCGGATGCAGCTTCGATGACGGCCTGTGCAATGCGCCGCATGTCCTCGAGCTCGTCGAGCAGGCCGGCTACAAATACGTCAGCTCGCTGGCGTGGGGCCCCGGCTACACGCTGCCGGCCCCGCTGAATCAGCCGCGTACGTACCAGGCCGACGGCTACCCCGACTTGTGGGAACTGCCTTGCCACGGCTGGCACGACAACGTGCTGACCACCGATATCGCGACCGCGGGCAACCACCATTTCCGCGTCGCCTGGCCGATCACCCAACCCGACATCGTCCCCAGCGGACCGGTCGAGACCCCCGAGCAAGAGGCGGCGGTGTTCAACCGCATGATCGACCTCGCCGTCGAGCAGCAGTTGCCCTTCGTGTCGCTGATCTGGCATCCATGGTCGCTGGACCGGTTCGATCCGGACATGCGGATGGTGCGTGCGGTGTTCGATCACGTGCGCGATTTGGGGTTGCCAAGCGGAACCTATGCCGATCTGTATCACGCCTGCGTGGCGGGTGGCGCCGAGGCCGGGACGTCGAAGGATTGACCATGCCCATCAAACAATCGTTCTGTTACCGCTTGTTTCAGCCCGACGGCATGAGCCTTGACGCTTTGTGCGCCGAGGCCGCGGCGATCGGCTACGCCGGCATCGAGCTCTGGTGGCCCGAGGATGATTTCCAGGAACTGACGGCCGCCGCGAAACAACACGGTCTGGCCATCGCCAGCATGTGCGGACACCGCTGGGACACCGGCGGACTGAACGACCGTTCCCAACACGATCGAATCGAAAGCGAGTTGGGGACATCGATCGAACAGGCTCGGGCCAACCATGTTTCCGGCTTGATCTGCTTCAGCGGCAACCGCATCGACGGCCAGCCGGATCGCGAGGCGATCGAAGCCGTCGCCGCCGGCTTGCGCCGCGTGACCCCCGCCGCCGAGAAAGCGCAGATCAACCTGAACCTCGAGCTGTTGAACTCGAAGATCGACCACCCGGGCTATCAGTGCGACCACACCGCGTGGGGCGCGGCGGTCTGTCGCCAGGTCGCCAGCCCGCGCGCGAAAGTGCTCTACGACATCTACCACATGCAGGTCATGGAAGGCGACGTCATTTGTACGATGACCGATCACCTGGATGTGATCGGCCACGTGCACACCGCCGGCGTCCCGGGACGACGCGATCTCGATGGCGAACAGGAGTTGAACTACCCGGCCATCTGCCGCGCGCTGGCCAAGGCGGGCTATGCCGGTTTCGTCGGCCACGAGTTCAAGCCGAAAAGGGATTTGCTGAACGGACTGCGTACGGGTTTCGAGGTCTGCAACGTGGAGTGAATCGAACCGGCCGCTTCGTTGCGGCGGCGATCCCGCCCGGCCGGCGGGAAGCTCTCAGCCGGTATACTGGGGACGATTGTCGCATCACCGCGTTGGGCGGGTGTGCAGGAAACGATATCACGAGCCGGTCGGGACACCAAGGGCAGAGGCATGACGATCAGCACCGAACACGCGGCTTTGGCGATCAATGGTGGCCCGCAAGCCTTCCCCCAAGCCGTCGGCAAGGCCGAGCCGAAGATCGGCGTCGAGGAGTTCCTCGCCATCGCCCGGCGCTTCGGCTTCAACGACGCGGCGATGCAACGCCTTGCTGCCGCCGTCGCCAACGATGATCTGCCCGAAGGCGGGCCCAACCTCGCCCGCTACGCCACCGCCCATCCCAAGCCGGCCTTCGGCGAATTGTATGAAGCCAGGGCCCGTGAGCTGTTCGGCGTCGCCCATGCCATGCCCGTCAGTTCGGGGACCGCGGCGCTGCATGCGGCGATCGTCGGCGTCGGCGCCAAACCGGGCGACGAGGTCATCTGCCCCGCGCTGGGTTTCATCGCCACCGGGGCCGCGATGATGCTCGCCGGCACCAGACCCGTGTTCTGCGACGTCGATGAATCGCTCCAGATTGACCCGTCCAAGATCGAGGCCTGCATCACCGACCGGACCGTCGCCGTCGTGCCCACCCATCACTGGGGCACCGTCGCCGACATGGCCGGCGTGTGCGAGGTGGCCGCCAGGCATGGCCTGAAGGTCATCGAAGATTGCGCCCAAAGCCCCGGCGGGCAGTTCAACGGCCAATTCGTCGGGACGATCGGCGACATCGGCTGCTTCAGCATCTCGGCCTACAAGATCATCGGCGGCGGCGAAGGCGGGATGTTCATCACCAACCACACCGACATCTTCGAACGCGCCGCCCAACTGGCCGAAGGGGGTGGGCTGTGGCGGCCGAACCGATTCGCCCCGCCACGGTACGAGGGGGAATTGTTCGTCGGCGGCAACTATCGTCTCAGTGAACTGGAGTCAGCGGTCAACCTGGTGCAACTGGACAAGCTTCTGCCGCTGGTCGAGCGCTACCGCCGCGTCAACCGGCGTATCCTCTCGCAGATCGCTGCCTACCGCGGCATCCGGCCGCAACGGTCGAACGATCCTGAAGGGGACATCGGTTACCAGATCCGCTTTTTCCCCGACACCCACGACCTGGCCGACAAGATCGCCCACGCCCTGCGGGCCGAGGGCATCGCCGCGGCTCATCGCGGGGCCGACCACGGGCCCGACTGGCATCTCTACTCGCACATGTTCCCGATCTGGCATGACCTGGGCGAACAGGTTCGCCACACCTGCCCCGTCGCCGACGACCTGTACGCCCGGATGGTGACCATCCATGTGAACCAATGGTGGTCCGATGAGGACTGCGATGCGGTCGCCAACGGCATGAACAAAGTCTTCGCCGCGTTCTGCGATCCGGCCGGAAATGCCCATTGAACCCGGATGCCATGAACTTACGCCAGAACGCCGCGCCATGGCGCGCGGTTACAACGATTCGTGCATGAAAAGTGCTTCTGTGAAGATGTTGTCGCACCGACATGGTCGCGCTCACGCGGGGGTTCTGCACCAGCCTGCCGGCCGAGCACCTGGCGGTAGGCCAGCGGTCCATCAGGGGCTTGTCGAGCGAGGGCGAGGTGTGGATCGGCGATGGACCGTTGATGTTGGCGCCGGTGTCGGCGTCGAGGCCGGGCGTCCTGGGCGTAAGGATCGGGCGGCCGTCCTGGTCGGCTCCGTCCGAAAACCGCAGGTGCGGGGGTGCCACGGCTTGTCCCGAAGGGCAAGCCGTGGCACCGTCGGCCGTCACACGGCTTGCCGCTTCGCGGTCAAGCCGTGGCACCGACTTCTCGGACGGAGCCTGGTCAATTCAGCGGGGTGCAGAACCAGCGCGGCTCGTCGGCCGTGCCCACGTCGCGCAGCAGGTGGAGCTTGACCATGGCGCCGAGGCGCGTGGCCAGGGCGGTGGCCAGCTCGGCGCGGTGGGTGAACAGGTGCAGCACCGGCTCGGCGGCGGTGTCGAAGCGACACTGACGCTGCGTGAGCTGAAGCAGCTCAAGATGCTCGCGCACCCACTGCCGGGCGGCGAGCAGCTCGAGCAGGGCCGAGCGCAGCGCGGCGAGGTCGGCGTCATCGGAGGTGGCGGCGCGGTGACGGCGAAGCAGGTGGAGCGTGCCGTCGGTGGCGAGCACGAGCTGCGTGTCCGGCTGCTGCGGGCAGCGCGCCTCCAGCGGCAACCCCCCCGCCAGCGGGCCGCCGGCCGTGGTCAGGAACGCGGCGAGGTCAGGGGTGGAGGCGATTTCGGATTTCGGATTTCGGAGTTCGGAGTTCGAAGATCCAACGCCCGGTGCCGATGGCTCGGCAGCTTCCGGGGCAGCCGCTGCCGCGGGTTGCGCCTCGGCAACAGCCTCTGTTTCACGCGGCCGCCCCCGCGCCTCTGCTTCGTGCCTTCGTGCCTTCGTGCCTTCGTGCCCGGCCGGCCTGCCTTCGCCGAGGCGCTCGAGGCGCGCCAGATCGCGTCGGAGCGTGGCCAGCGTTGCATCGTCGGTGTCGAAGCGGCCGAGCTGGCGCAGGGCGACGGGGACCATCTGGCGCTGGTGGCCGACGATCCGGACGGGGGCGGGCACGAGGTCGGCGGCGGCGTCGCGCAGCTTCTCGCCGGCGCTCTCGCTGGCCTGCTCGTCGCTGCCCATGATCATCACGTCGACCTGCCGCGGCTGGTGCGGGGCGGCGTCGCTGGCCTCATCAAGCAGGCGAATGGCCGCGGCGACGGCCATGTCGTCGCCGCCGGTCAGCAGCGTCCAGCGCGTCGGGCCGTCGAGCTCGCCGAGCATGCCGGGGCTGACGTGCACGAGCAGCCGGCGCAGGGGGCGGTCCGGGTCGGTCAGCAGGGCGTGCAGGCGATCCAGCAGGCCGGCGGGCTCGGGGTCGTCGTCGCCGCCATCGGCGGTCGCGAGGCCGGTGGTGGGGGCGGCGAGGCGCTGCTCGGTCGACTCGACCAGCTCCAGGTCGATCCGCCGGCGGTCGAGGTGGAGGATCGCCACGGGCCCGGCGGCCTGGGCCAGTCGCTGGGCGTACTGGGTCAGCCAGGGCCCGCTCATGCCTGGCAGGTTGCCCAGGAGCACGGCCTCGACGGCGCAGGGCGGGGCCTGGGCCTGCTGCTCGCGATGCAGGCGCAGCCGGGGCTCGGCCTCGCCGCCGGCGAGCCTGGGGCCGGCGGGCGGGAGCTTGGGGGCCAGACGCATGGGCTCGGGCCCGGCGAGCGGGTCGTCGTC
>SLDI01000295.1:0-2524 GCA_007125385.1 Phycisphaeraceae bacterium
ACGCAGCGCAGAACGGGGCCGAAGATGTGCGGAACCATAGGCTCGATTCGAAGCCGGGTCAACATTGCGTTGCCTGCACTGCGTCTGCCGGTGGCGGCCATTTCGAGGAGTAGTGGTTGCCATCAACCGTCGCGTTCCCGGCGTGCGGAGGTTCTGGGTGAACTTTTGCCGTCCTTGGAAATTGAAACGGTATCAATCGTGCCGGGTTCGCCGGCGATTGGCCGAGAACCCTGGGGCAGTTGGACCTGCGAGCCCGCACGGGCACCACATTGCTGGCGGTACGACGCGATGGCCGCCTGCAGACGGTACCGCCTCGCAGACGGGTGCCCGTGCTGCTCCATCGTCCGAGCGAGGAATGAGGCGTCAGGCCCGGTTGCTGCCGATGCTCACACGCTGCCGCACCACATCGTGCACCCCGCGATACACATGCTCGACTCAACGTGATGTCCAGCTAGCCGTCACCATAAGCTTGCCTTTCCCCGGAGGCCACTTGCCAACCCCGCCCCGATCCCTGGTCGTGACAATCTCCAGCCCTACAATACGCTTCATGGGAAAGTCAGAGTCAACGCTGTACAACCGCATGGGCGGGCCAGAGGGCGTCGCGGTCATCATCGACGAACTGTACCGACGTATCCTTGCGGACCCGGAGCTGGCGCCGTTCTTCGCCCACTCGGACGTCGACCATATCCGCAGCATGCAGCGCGAGTTTTTTGCCGTTGTCTTTGGCGAAGGCGATCTGAGCTACTCGAGCCTCACGCTGCGACGGGCACACCACGACCGAGGCATCACCGGTTTTCATTTCAACCGCTTCGTGCAGCATCTGCTGGACATTCTGCGCGAGCGGCAGGCTAGCGAGGACGACATCGACGAGGTCGCGCACCGTCTCTCGCTCTATTACGACGACATTGTCGGCGGCGCCACCACCAGCGAGTAGAACGCGGGCCCGTGCGGGCTGTGGATCGCCGCCGCGCCGCGGCCTGGTATCGCCGCTCAACGGTCGTAATCGCCGGACGCTTCGGGCTGGCTGAGCACCTGCTCGACACGGTAGCGACACAGGCCCGCACGCATTTCCCACTCAAATTCATCACCTTCGTGGTAGCCCAGCAGCGCCGTGCCCAACGGATCAAGAATGGAGATCCGCCCCTCGTCGAAATCCGCATCCTCAGGGTATACGACGGTCCATTCGGATATCCGGCGGCTGTGCTCAGCGCGCACACGCACTACCGTGTTCATTGTGACGACGTTGTCGGGAACCTGGTCTGGGTAGACGATCTTGGCGCGTGCCAGTTCTTCTTCCAGCTTGTCAATCGCCTCCGCTTGTTGCGGCTCCAGCGGCCGGGAGTCACGCATCCGCTGGATCAGGTCACGTAGACGCTGTTCATCCGATGTCGTCACAACAATGGGGCGGACCAGCATACTGAACTCCTTGCGGTTTTCGGAACGACGGCAATTTGCCAGCTATTGTAGCCGCACGGTACTCGCCTGCGGCCCTTCCTCTCCCAGTTCCTCGACAAAGCTGACCCGGCTGCCCCGATCGAGGTCGTCGAAGTGGTCGTCAAGGACACTGTTGCGATGGAAGTAGATTGAGCGTCCATCGGCGGTCTCGATGAAGCCGAAGCCCTGCTCCGGTTCGAGCGTCGCGACGCGGCCCTCGGGCCAGTGCTCGTGCACCTTGACCTTGCCGCGCATCCGCCGAACGTGATCCTCCAGGCGACGCCGGACAGCGTCGAAAGCATCCCGGACAGCGACGTGCATGTCCTCGTGCGCATGGTGACGAGGCGTACTGCCAGAGTGATCCACGACGATCTCATGGCCGGGGACGGTCAGGTCGACCCGGACGCTGTAGATGTTGCCCTTGCGATGATGGTGGTGCGGTCGGTCGATCACCACGCGGCAACTGATGATCCGACCATAGTACCGCTCAAGCTGGTCGATCCGCTCCCGCACCGCCTGCTCGACGGCGTCGGACGGCTCGATCCTGTGGAAGACAATCTCGGCAGGAATCTGCATGATCTGCTACCCCTTGATAACCCCGATCGGCCGCAGGCGGGCGACCTTCTTCGAGAGGCCGACGCGGTGGACCACGTCGACGACAATATCCACGTCCTTGTATGCATCGGGCTGTTCTTCCGCGAGGCCGCGCCAGCCGCGTGCACGGGCGACGACGCCGCGCTCAAGCAGCTCGTTTTCAATGCGGCGCCCCTGGGAGGCCTTGATCGCTGCAGTCCGGCTCATTGCCCGGCCCGCGCCGTGACACGTGGAACCGAACGATTTGGTCATGCTCCCGGGCTGGCCGACGAGCACCCAGCTCGCGCGGCCCATGTCGCCGGGGATGAACACGGGTTGGCCGATCTGCCGATAAGGCGCGGGCAGCTCCGCGTGACCGGGCGGGAAGGCGCGTGTGGCGCCCTTTCGATGCACCATCACCCGCTTTCGGGCGGAGTCGACCTGGTGCTCCTCAAGCTTGGCGATGTTGTGGGCGACGTCGTAGACCAGTTCCATGCCCAGGTCCTGCCAGGGCTTG
>SLDI01000154.1:0-2521 GCA_007125385.1 Phycisphaeraceae bacterium
TGGCCGGGGCGGCCGCCGCGGCGCTGGTGCCATCGCTGGTTGCGCTGATCGCCAATCAGTACCATGGCAAGCAACAGGCCACGGCGGTCGGTGCCCTTGGCTCCGCGCGGGCCTTCGCCGGCGTAGCGGCCTTCACCATCGGTGGGTTGCTGGGCACGTTCGTGGGTTGGCGGCCGGTATTCGCCTTGTTGATGGTGCTTGCGGTCGTCATCCTTCTGCTCAGCTCCAAGCTGAAGCCGGTTGAGGCGCGGCCCGAGGTCAGCATTGACTGGATCGGCGTGGTGCTCGCGGCGGTGGCGGTCATCTTCATCAGTTTCGGTTTCAACAACCTCAATAGTTGGGGTCTGGGATTTGCCAGTGCTGGCGCCCCCTTTGCCATCTCTGGTCTGTCACCGGCTCCGGTGATGATCGTAGTCGGCATCTTCCTCCTGCAACTGTTCATCCGCCGCTGCCGGCAGGTTGCCACGGCTGGCGGAACGCCGCTGCTGGATCTGCGGGTGGTGATGTCGCCCACCGAACGCGCCGCGGTGATCACCATGTTCGCGGTGGTGGCGATGGAGGCGATGCTCAACTTCACCGTTCCGCTTTATATTCAGATCGTGCAGGGACAGTCGCCGCTGGCGACCGCGATCGCCATGATGCCGTTCAATCTTACGGTCTTCTTTACGGCCATGCTGGTAATCCGTTTCTACGATAAGTACACGCCACGGCAAATCGGGCGAGCCGCTTTCAGTATCTGCGTGGTCGCGCTGCTGTGGCTGGCCTTCGTCATCAAGAACGACTGGTCCGCGGTGCCGGTGCTGATCGGTCTGGTGATGTTCGGCATCGGGCAGGGCGCTCTGGTCACCCTGGTCTTTAACGTGCTGGTGACCGCCGCGCCGAAGGAACTGGCCGGCGACGTGGGCTCCCTGCGCGGCACGACCCAGAATCTGGCCGCGGCCGTCGGCACCGCGGTGGCCGGCGCGCTGATGGTCGGACTCCTCAGCGCCGGCGTCATGCGCAGTCTGCTCGAGAATCCCTATCTACCTTACGAAATTCAAGCGCAGCTCGATCTCGACAGCGTCAACTTCGTCAGCAACGAGCAGCTTCTCGCGATCATGGAGCGGATCGAGGCGACGCCCGAGCAGGTCGCGGAGGCGGTGCGCATCAACTCCGAGATGCGGTTGAATGCGCTCAAGATCGGCCTCTTGCTCATGGCCGGCCTCGCCGCCCTGGCGATCCTGCCCGCCGGTCGCCTGCCCAATTACCGCCCCGGCGATATCCCGCCCAACCCGGCGCTGCCTTCGCCCGAGGAGGAAAAACGCATCGCCAAGGAAATGGAAAGGAAAGAGACGTTTACTTGACCGGCTACTCCCCGCTCCCGTCCATGGGAGCGGGGTTGTCGTATAGCCTCCAAGAGGATGTGGAGTGACCAACTGCTACCACTGCACCAGCGAAGCGCCCAGGCCGACGGTGGTCTGTTTGTGGTTGTAGTCGATCAGCGACTCCCCGTAGCCCGTGAAGAGTTGTACATAGCCCTTAAGGTCGCCGACCAGCGGCCAGTGCCAGTCCAGCTGCAGCGCGCCCTTGTTCTCGGACACGTTGTACCGGGTCAGCAGGCCCAGGTCGTGGTTGCCCCTGCGGTGGACGACTCGCAGGTCACCGTATCCCATGTAGTCTTCGATATCCGGGTTGTCGTCATCGGACTCCTCGAGGACGCGGATCCAGGGACGGATGTACACGTCGGTGTCCTTTCCCTCCAGTCCGAACATTGCGTACAACCGGTTCCAGCTCCGGGACAGGTCCTCGCCGCGCCCATTGGATTGATGGATCAGTCCGAGATTCACGAACTGCCAGCGCAACGGGCCCAGATCCACGCCGGTGCGCCAGCTCAGGAAGACCTCCGGCATGTAGTTGGTTTCCCGAAACGGCGCGGAATCGCTGTTGTAGGCCTGCCAGTTCGATACCTGCGTATAGCCACCCCAGATGTCCCCGTTGTCTCCGATCAGGTTGTCCCAGAGCTTGGTCTTCAGACTCAGCTGGAACTTCGCTTCGACCGAGTCCAGCTCAAATTCCCTCGACTGCCGGGTGGGGGTGCTGGGCTGCTCGTGGCGGTCCGAGCTGTACTTCACGGGAAGCGCGTAGATCGGGTAGTAGGTGCGGATGCGCAGCAGACCCCCGTGGGTGGCGTCGTCGAGCTCCCAGCGACGCGTCATCGGCGAGCGCCCGAGCGGGACCGGGAACGCGAATTCGGCCATCTCTTCAGCGGCCGGCTCCGTGTCGACCGTCGCCGCTCCCCCGGTCACCCGGGCTCCGGGCAGAGCGTCGTAGCAGGCGAGGCGGCGTTCGACGTTGTCGAACCGGCGGCACGCGTCCAGATTTTCCTGCACGCGCATCTGCATGTCCTGGGCCATCGTCGGGCTGGCAAACTGCAGCAGTGAAAGCCCCAACAGCAGGCTGCCGGACTGCCTTGCATTCATCATGTCTGTCTCCTGATGGAATCACTTGTCAAGTCTTCAGAAGCTGTGGGCGAGCCTGAACA
>SLDI01000648.1:0-2513 GCA_007125385.1 Phycisphaeraceae bacterium
AAACCCACCACATTGCCCGTGAGTCGTCCCCGAACGGGTGGGTTTCGCTTCGCTCTACCCACCCTACAGGAGGCGGCTTCCCGCAAGCGAACGCCCGGGTGCCACTGGCGGCTCGCCCGCCAGTGCCTTGGCCATGCGCCCGCCTCACAACCCCATCAGGTGCTCGACCACCGCCAACTCCAGCGCCTCGTAATCGCGCTCCGCCACCATCTCCTGCTCGCGCTTGACATCCCAGCTTCGCACCTTGTCCACCAGCGCCAGGAAGATCCGCCGACTGTTCGCCAGATGACGCGCCTGCTGATCGGCCGAGCTCGTCCGCAGCGCCTTGGTGTCGAACGCCACCATGCCCTTGCTCGCGTACGCGCCCGCCTCGACCACGCGCACCTGGTTGAACGCCGTGCGCAGGTTCATCGCGCCAAAGGCCTTGTCCTGGTCGAACTTCAACCCGTTCTGGTCATTGAGGTGCACGCTCCAGAGCTTGCCCGCCGCCAGCGCGAAGGCCATGTCATCCGACGGGTCGAGCCCCGCCAGAAGCGAGTGCGCCGTCTCGATCACCCCGCCCACGCGCGACGGGTCGGCCGACTGATACCCCAGCGCCAGCGCGTGGCCGATGGTCGGCAGATACGCATGGTCCACCGGCTCGTTGGGCTTGGGCTCGATGGCGATGCGCACGCCGCTGTCATGCTCGAGGATCGCGTTGACCGCGTCGATGAGCCGGCGGTGCGCGTCGATCGCGTTCTTGCTCTCGCGCACGTACGTGCCCTCGCGCGCCAGCCACAGCACGAGCAGATCCGTGCCCACCGCCCGGCAGATGTCGGCACACTGCTTCGCCCGGTCGATGCCCCACCGCCGCGCGGCCGCATCGTTGGAAGTCAGCGGCCCATCGATGCCGCGCTCATCCTCCCACAGCCGCGGCGCGACGATCTCGGCGACGAGCCCGTTGTCGCTGAGCGTCCGCCCGAAGCGCTTCGCCTCCTCCACGACCTGGCTGGCGGACTTCTGCTCGATCTCCGGCACCACGTCGTCGTCGTGGAGCATCATGCCGTCAAAGCCCAGCTCCTTGTAGATCGCGAGCTTGTCGGCAAACGCGACGGTGGGCCGCACCGCCGGGCCGAACGGGTCCTGCCCTTCGCTGATGTTCCATGGGCCGAAGGTGAAGCGGTAGTCGGTGGATGCGGGCATGCGGGGCCTCCTCGGCGGCGAGTGTAGCGTGGGGCGCGAGGGCGGCAAACACCTGTCCCTGGTCTGAAGCTGGAGCACAAAGGCGTTCAGCCAGGTGTCGCGTCAGCGATCCGGCGCTTGAGATCCTCGTATACCGGCCGAAGTTGATCCAGCGGATAGCCTTGCGCCAGGTGAATGTCGCGGTCATCGGTGGTCAGACGTATGTGGCCGCGCTCGACGATGTCGCTTTCATCCGAGCGTTCCAAGGAGATGTCACGGACGTTGCGCAGCGTCACGTGATCGAGCTGAAGTTCGCCGCCGAAGAACGCGCCAACCCACATCGCGGATCCGCGGATCGAGGCCCACGCTTTGCCGCCACGCGTGATCGTCAGGATTGTCACACCGGTGAAGAGCACGGCAAAGGCCCCGGACAGTGTCAACCAAAAGGCAAGGAAAACGGGGACGAGCCAGGACGCGATCAGATCGACCAAGGATTCCACGTTCCCGTCGTGGTGGAGCTGGTCACCCACCAGCCAATGCATTGCCGCCGGCACGCCAAGGCCTAGGACAACGCAGGGCACGGATCCGCACACGAATGCCGCCATGCCATTGCGTTGGAAGCCGCGACGATGAATCCAGGGAAACCGATATTTCGTGCCGTCGCCGTCACTTTCGATTGTCACCTGCGCCTGCAAGCTGGGATCGCTTTGCATGAACCCCTCGCTTCCGGCATGCCAACCTTTACCCCCACAGCCTGCCCAGCGGAATCGCAAGCCCCTCAAACGGTGGCGCCGAGACATGATCCTCCTCCCGCGCGAACGCCACGCGCTCGTAGCGCCCGTCCTTGAGCACATACGCCTCGAAGGTGCGTGACTGCAAGTCGATGAGCCAGTAGTTCGCCACGCCGTGACGCTCGTAGAGCTCGAACTTGACCGTGCGGTCGATGGTCGCGCTGGTCGAGCTGACGATCTCCACGCAAAGGTTCGGCGGGCCCTCGATGGCCTTGTCGCCCACCAGGTGCAGCCGGTCGTTGGAGAAGTAGATGAGGTCCGGCCGGCGCACGTCGTGCTCGCTGAAGATCGTGTCGACGTCGCCATAGAGCTTGCCGAGGTTGTGCTCGAGGATGTACTGACCGAGCAGGATGGTCAGCATTCGATCGACGTGCGAATGGCTTGGAACGGGGCTGGGTGCCACTTCAATGCCTCCCTCGACGAGCTCCAGCCGCACCCCGGGCGGGTCCTGGCCCAGTTCCAGAAACTGCCGGGCGGTCATCCTGGCGGTGTTGATGACGGGCATGACCTTATTGTATCGGCGGCACCGGCGTGGGAAGATGCCCGGCGCCGTCGCCAGCT
>SLDI01000148.1:0-9823 GCA_007125385.1 Phycisphaeraceae bacterium
CCGGCCGTCCGCATCCCAGATGCGGATCCGCCAATCGGCGTCCTCGTCAGGCTCAGAGGGCACGAGCTCGCGTGGCAACTGCTCCCAAGGCAGCGGCGCGTTCGGCCAGGTCACCGACGCGGCAGATCGCGCCGGCACCCGCTCGGCAGCCCACAGCACAGCACGACCGAGGGTCGCACACCAGGCCTCGTGCTCCATGCTGGGCAACGTCGGGTACTGAAGTCGCGCGGGGTCCGGAGGGTCCGAATCGCGCGGGTATTCATGCATGTCCACCACGCGGCCGACCCCCTCGCCGATGTACGCCATCATCAGCTCGTCGGCAGCCTCTGCGGCGTCTTGGAAGCGGCTGCCGAGCAGTCGCAATCCTTCCAGCGGCAGGGCCGATTCGGCGATGGCCCGCGCTGCTTGGCGATCAGATGCCAAGCCTTGTATGTTCAGCCCCTCGCGAGGCCCGACATAGCCTGTGCCTTGGCGGATCAGCTTTTCGAGTCGCACCTGCACCGCTTCGCCGAGAGCGGACACGGGCAGTTCCGATACCACCACGTCGATCGGCTCGTTCATTGCCTGGAGCAGACGTGCTTCGACGTCCGCACCGCGTTGACCGAACATCCCCTTCCCTCGGCCAGCGGGCGGCGCTCCAAGGCGCTGCCCGTCGTAGGCATAGATCGTTGTCGTGCGAAAACCAAAACGCTGCTGGATCTCGATCGGCCATCGGCCGTGTACCTGGTGGGCGATCGCCAGCACACGCAAAGGCGCCTGCGAAACACCGTCACGCCACGATATGTGCGGCGTCGCGACATCGTCCCGCGCGGTGATACGGCCCTGCTCGTCGTAGGAGAAGAAATAGAAGTGCGGGTCGCCGTGTCCTTCCAAGTGAAACGACCGGCTGGTCACGTCGGCGGCGGCGGCATATCCGGCCCAGAGCATCCCAATGGCGATGGTGGCGGCCAACGAAAGCGTCCAATGCAGCATAAGATGCTCTCAACTTCGTTCAAGGTTGCCCAAGAAGGCGCACGTGCCAGAGGCCGCGGCGATGAGGATTACCGTGGAGCGACTTGCAGACGTCAGATAAGCGTCCATCAGTTCCGGTCGAGCTTGCTCATGTATATCTCGCGAACCCAGGCATTGAAGTTGCTGCCCGGATACTTGCGGCCCCAGATCTCGCCGTCGCTATCGGCATACCATCGTGAGCTGCCATCGCGATATCCGACGTTGATCCCCTGCTGGCTGTGCCAGAACCAGTTCGGCCGGCCACCTCTGAGCGGGTGCTGCGTGAAGATGTCCGCAAGCAAGGCCTGGCCCCTGAGGAAAGTCTCCCAGTCACCCTCGTCCTCGCCCGGCCGAACGGTCCGATGCTCGCTCAACTGCTGGCGGTGGACCCCGAATCCGTCGATCGGATGAGCGATGCGGTAGTTGTAACTGCCGAAAAAGGATGGCAACTCTTCGAGCACACCAGTTTGATCGGCCTTGGGACAATGAAACATGGTGAGATCGTTCACGTAGCCTTCAGCGTAAATCAATCCCAGCCCCCCAAAGGGGAACCCGGTGAACCCCGGCCGGTTCGACTCGTGGCGCAGCATGTAAGAGTATGCGATGCGGAAGTTGTCGTTGATCAATGATGGTGCCGCGCCGTTGCGATCTGTCGCGTAGGAATGCAACCCGATCAGGATTTGCCGCTGCTGGGTTGCGCACGTGGTTCGCCGGCCAATATCGCGTGCGCGCGCCAGAGCCGGCAGAAGTATCGAGATCAGCAGGGCGATGATCGAGATCACCACGAGCAACTCGATGAGGGTGAACCCCGCGGCCCTCGGGCACGTCATCGAGAACTCGTCCCGTACGAAATCTGCCGTTCGAGCTGTCCTGCCACTATGATCGTGCTGCCACATCGTCGTCTCACTCCACATGTCTGAAGAAGCACAGGGGCCGCACACGCCACCAAGCCTGGAGCTGTTGGCTCCATCAAGACGATTCAAATTGACCGATCAATCCTACAGCACCGGCGTGCAAGGAACACCCACGCGAGAAGAAGCATGCCCGCGGACGCCGGCTCGGGGACATAGACCCCGATGTTGTTGCCGACGGCCCGCTCAGCGCCGGACGGCGAGTTCAGGAGACCCGTGCCACTCGTGGCCCGGTTCCACGAAGCCATCGTTGTCGAACCGCCCCCGTCCATGTTGATCCCGTTAAAGGCGCCGAAATGCCTTAGCCACACCCCCACCTCCCCCTCCGAGGCCCCCTCCGAAAACCCGGGCTGGCGGCCATCGATGGTCATGAAGTACACGTAGCGGCCGTTCTCGGACAGGCCGATGCCGGTGCGCGGCTCGAGGTTGACGAACGGGCCGATCGGATTGCCATTGGACAAATGAAACGCAAAGCCGCTGACCGCGGTGTCGATCCCGCTCAGGTCGTCGCCGACGTGAGTCGTCGCCATGCTCGCATTGCCCGCCTCGTCGATCCGCAGCGACGGTCGACTCTGCGGTGGGGAAACGAGCGTGCCGTCGGAGATCGCCAGGCCGAGAAGGTTCGTGTGCGGCGAAGTGAAGTCAAACACGTTGGCGTTGACGGCGGCCACGAGTGGCCGATCGGTGCTCTGCGACTCGGCGACGAAACTCCGGGTCGTCTGTCGCGTCGTCTCGTGCGAGCCCGCGATCCACGGATCGTGCCGGGGCGTCGTGAAAAACCCGACACCCGGTGCCTCGGTGTCGATGCGCAGCACGTTGATGTTCAAGGGGCGCGGGTCGGTGACCTGGACGTGGGCATGGAGCACGCCCGGGGCGAGTTCCTGGGCCAGGCTGCCGTTCCAGTCGAAATCGCCCGTCTGCGCGTGCGCCGGCGCACCGCAGAGCCCGGCAACCAATAGCACCATGAACGCTCGTGCGATCAGCAGATGACACGCCTGCCTGGGGTTGCGACACAGTCCGACATCTGCATGATTGTTTCGCGGTCTCATCGAGGTACGCCTCTCGATCGGTTGGGGTGTCTCACCACGCCAACTCCTGAACCCGGATCCGGGTGAACACGCGGCCGTTGCCGCTGTGACGAACGCCTTGGCAGATGTGTCTCACGGCAAAAATTGGCCGTGGCGATCTGGTCGGAGCAGATCGCCACGGCCAGGGCGGAATCATCGCCTTCTACGACGCAGGCCCAACAGGCCGAGTCCGACGGCCAGCAGACCCACCGTGCCCGGCTCGGGGATCACCACGATATCGTCGACGACGACGCTGGTGTTGCGATCCGCCGCTGACGGGAAGAACAGGCCGGCTTCGATGTCAAGTGCCGCCAGATCGCCCGGGGCAACGCTGGACATGAAGGCCTCCTGGCCGATGAGCACGTCGTTGATATAGAGACTCGCCTGCTGCTGGACAAAATCCAGGCCGAACCGATAGTCGTTCGTACCCGTTGGGAAGGTGATGGTGGCATCGTTGAACCAGCCGTCGACGGCACCTGTTGTGGGCTGCTCACGGAAGAAGATATAGGCGATGAGATCGTCACTGCCGCTCCAGAGCCGAAACGCCCCCTGGTGGCCCCATTGTGACGGCAGGCCGACATTGGTCTCGGCCACGAAGGAGACTTCCATCTGCGACGCGCTGGTGTCGAACTCAGCAGCCAGATCCTTCTGGGCGGTCACCGAATGATTGGCGCTCGAGGCGGTCGACCCGCCGACGAAAACGCGCTGCGATCCGTCGCGCGTGCCGACATCGACCCAGGGCGAGATCCCCGCGGTGTTCGTATAGCTCCACGTGGAATCCTGGCTGGGGAGATCCCCCGTGGCGAACCCCTCGAAGTCTTCACTCCATAGCACGCTACCGGTGGCGATCGCCGGCGCCAGCATCAGCGTCAGGACTGACGCGGCCAAGGCTTTGAAACATCGCTGAATCCTGTTCATCGTCCGTCTCCCTTCTTTCGGAGGCATGTCATCGCTGAGCCTCGCTGACCGCGACGCGCGGCCGGCTCATACCAGGCGACGTGTTTCCCGTTTGGCTGAGGTGAATCTCCACTGCGGCCGATCCGGCCAGGACTGGACCAATTCGCTCTTGACACCGGCGAATCTACAGCGCATAATGATATATGTCAATGCCTTTTGATTTCGAATTAATGATTCAATTCTGAGAGCGCAAACCGGTGCCCGCCAAATCCACACCAATGTACATCAGGATAGCCGAGGCCATCCGCGAGGATATCGTCTCTAAATATCCTAAAAACAGCAGGTTACCGCCTCAAAGGGATCTGGCGCAACGCTTCGGGGCCTCCTACGTCACCATCGGCAAGGCCCTGGCACGGCTCGTTGAGGAAGGCATGATCACGCGTCGGGTCGGGGTCGGAACCATCGTGAATGATCTGGATAGCCGCTCCCGCGGCATCGTTGGCGTGCTCTCTTCGACGGCCGATCCCGAATATGTATCTCATTTGTTTGGTGAGATCGAGAACCGACTTCGGGCAGCGAGGTACCGGCCCGTGCTCTTCGGGGGTACGGCCGACCTCGAGGACGAAAAGCAGGCGTTTCGTGAGATGGGCAAGCTCAATGAGGCCGGGCTTATCCTTTACAGTTTCTTCGGCTCGCAATTTCAGGAACAGGTGGACAAGCTGCGCCAGCAGGGCGTCGCCTGCGTCAGCGTCCTGCGACCGATCAAAGGCCTGGACCTGGTCACGACGTCGCATCGCCGCATCGGCCGCCTGCAGGCCAGCTACCTGCATGACACCAACTTCAGGCACGCGCTTTACATCGGGCGTGCCCACGAGCGCTACGGCCGCATTCAGCGCGAGTGGTTCCTCCGGACGCTGACTCGGTTGAAAACCCTCACCAACCGTTCCCTGGCCATCACCGATGTCTTCGGCGAGACGGGCCACGCGGGCGAGGCAGCGCTCCACGAGCAGATGGCCGCGATCGTCGAGCAACAGTGCCGCGAACATCCGCCCGATGCGATCGTCACCTGCGGTGATCGATACCTGATCACTGTCGGCCGCAC
This sequence comes from Phycisphaeraceae bacterium, assembly GCA_007125385.1. Classification (GTDB taxonomy): domain Bacteria; phylum Planctomycetota; class Phycisphaerae; order Phycisphaerales; family Phycisphaeraceae; genus SKPT01. The sequence goes on from SLDI01000148.1 coordinate 4,968, forward strand.
GCTCAAAAAGCTGGGGTTCTTGCCGGGCCGCGACGTCACGCTGATCAGCACCGACAATAAGAACCTGACCGAGTTTCCCTATGTGACGATCGACCTGCGCCTGCGAGCGTGCGGACGCGCCGCCGTCGCCATGCTTCTGGACCGCATCGACGGGCGGTATGACGGGCCGGCCCGGCTGCGCACCGTTCGTCCGAGGCTTGTTGTTCATCGCAACGCGATCGAGACACATCAGCCCTGAATCGGACGCGAGCCGGGCACCCAAGCGGGGCTTGGGGGAGTGCCCCCCAGCGGCGGGAGGCCATTGGATGAAAGCTGGATTTGCCCGCCGCTGCATCACGCCCCCTCAGGGAACGCGCCTGCAGGGCTTTCTTCCGCGTGATTTGCAGGCCCCAGTGGCGAAGGTGCACGACGACGTTCATGTGCGGATTCTGTACCTTGAGGATGAGGGCGAGCGTCTGGTGATCGTCGGCTTGGATGTCTGCTTCGTCGGCAGGCTTGAAGCGGCGGTCATCAAGGCAGCTCTGGGCACCGAGTTCGACCTGGCGCCGCGACAGATTCTGCTGAACAGTTCGCACACCCACGCCAGCGGCGCCCTGGGCCGATGGGGCTTCGCGCCCGAGGAACGGACGGACGAGGTGTATCTTCATGCGGTTTCGCAACGCATCGCCCAGGCCTGTTCAGAGGCGAAAAGGACCGCATGTGAAGCGACGTTGCGTGCCGGATGTGCCACGACGGGGGTGCCGTGCAGCCGACGCTGTCCGGATGCCACGGGTGCGATCCGCAATGCTCCCAACCCGGCAGCTCCGGTGTTCAACGCCCTGCCGGTGGCGGTTTTCGAGGATGTTGCTTCCACCCCGATCTGCGTGCTCTTTTCCATTGGCAGCCACCCGTCCACCGTCAACGGCACGGAAGTATCCGCGGACTATCCGGGCGTGGCGATGAGCCTGCTCGACCGGCATCACGGCAGGCCCGTGGCCCTGTTCCTTCAGGGTCCGGGCGGTGATGCACGCCCGCGCCCCTGCGCCCAAGCCGGCCAATGGCGCCGCAATCACTGGCCGGATGTCGCGGCGACCGGGCGCATTGTGGCGCAAGAGACGCTGGGCCATCTGAAGCACCGCACGCGCCGGTTTCGTTCAAGCCTGGCCTCGGCAATCACGACCGTCCACCTGCCGCTGGCCGTCAGCGTCACCTCCGCTCGACGCCTGCGTGCCCAGGCCAACGAGTCGTACTGGCGCGGGCGTCCGCCCTGGGAGGCTCGGTGGCGAGCCGGATGGGCGGAAGCCGCCCTGCGCGAGCACGATCGCTTCGGCGCGTTTGGCTCGGACACCGCCAGCATCGTCCTCCAGCGGATGCGCCTGGCCGATGGCGTGGAGATCGTGGCCCTTGAGGGCGAACCTGTCGGCCGCCTGGGCCAGATCGTCAGCGACGCCAGCGATGCCGAAGTGGCGTTTGTACTCGGCTACTCCAATGGTGAAGGACTTTACCTGCCCACGAGCGAGATGCTTGCCGAGGGCGGCTACGAGGTTGAGAGCTACTGGGAGTACGGTTATGCCGGGCCACTGAAGCCCGGCCTCGAGGACCTGATCGTTGCCGGCCTGCCGCGGATTGGCGATGCGCGCCCCCGATCCTCGACCGGAGCCATCGGGCCATCAACCCCGCGGCGCCACCGCGGGTGATTCAGCCGTTGGTCTTCCGGTAACGGAACCGGCAACGCAAACATCGGAGCACGAACATGAGCAATGTCCAGATGTTCCAGGCGAGTGGGCCCCTGATCCGTCAGACGCGTCTGCTGATTGATGGCGAGTTTGTCGATGCCGCCAGCGGCCGCACGTTCGTCAGCATTAACCCCGCCAACGAGACGTGCATCACCGAGCTCGCCGAGGCTGACGCAGTGGATGTGGATCGCGCCGTACATGCGGCGCGACGTGCATTCGACCAGGGCCCGTGGAGCACAATGGATCCTCGCGAGCGAGGGCGACTGATTCACCGCCTGGCTGACCTGGTCGATGCCCACGCCGAGGAGCTGGCCCGGCTGGAGTCACTGGATGGAGGCAAGCCGATCGCGGACACCGCCGGATGGGAGATTCCCGCCGTCGCCGAGACGCTGCGGTATTACGCCGGCTGGGCGGACAAGATTCACGGCCAGACGCTCTCGACGCGGACGGCGTACTTCACGCATACGCGGCGCGAGCCGATGGGCGTCTGCGCACAGATCATCCCCTGGAACTTCCCGTTGTGCATGCTGGCGTGGAAATGGGCTCCGGCGTTGGCCTGTGGCTGCACACTGGTACTCAAACCCGCCGAGCAGACGCCGCTGACGGCCCTGCGCATGGGAGAATTGGCGGTGGAAGCCGGCTTTCCCGACGGCGTGATCAACATCTTGCCGGGCGACGGGCCGACCACAGGCGCCGCCCTGGTCCGGCATCCGCTGGTGGACAAGGTCGCGTTCACGGGTGAGGTGCGTACGGCTCAGACGATCATTCAGGAAGCCGCCCCGACCATGAAACGGGTCACCATTGAAGCCGGCGGCAAGAGCCCCAACATCGTCTTCGCCGACGCCGACATCGACGCCGCCGTGGATGGCGCCTGCAACGCGATCTTTCTTAACCAGGGCCAGAACTGCTGTGCCGGCAGCCGTCTGTTGTTGCAGAGGGAGATCTACGAGCCGTTCATCGAGAAGCTCGCCGACAAGGCCAGGCGCCGTCGGCTCGGCGACCCGCTTGATCCGGCCACGGAGCACGGGCCGCAGGTCGATCGTGAGCAGTTCGACAAGGTCCTGGGCTACATCAAGCTGGGCATCGAGCAAGGCGCTCGCTTGGTGGTGGGCGGCGAACGGGCACTGAATCCGGGATACTTCGTCGAGCCCACGATCTTCGCGGATGTGCGCGACGAGATGGCGATATGCACCGACGAGATCTTCGGCCCCGTGGTATGCGCCCAGCCGTTCGACACACGCGACGAGGTGATCGCCCGGGCCAACGCCACCCGCTTTGGTCTTGCCGCCGCGGTATGGACGCGGGACCTTGACCAGGCCCACGCCGTCGCGCATGGTGTCCGCGCCGGCACCGTCTGGATCAACTGCTATAACGTCATCGACTGCGCCGCACCGTTCGGCGGGTTCAAGGCATCCGGGATCGGTCGCGAACTCGGCGAAGCGGCGTTGAGCAACTACACGGAAATCAAAACGATCACGCTGCAACGTTGACGCCCCCCACCGCCGCTTGCCGACAGCCGGACGATCAGCTTCATGCCCCCTTCATCAGGAGCGCGACAATGGATGTTTTCACCAGTTCCGCCGACCTCGCCCTGCTCGGCGGATCGCCAGCCGTAGACCACGACGAGGCCGACCAGCATCTTTTCCACTGGCCGGTGGTGACCGCCGAGGACGAACAGGCCGTCGTCGCCGTCATGCGCTCCGGGCAGATGTCCGGGACGCAAATCACCCGCGAGTTCGAACAGGAGTACGCTCGATGGCAAGGCAGTCGACATGCCCTGGCCACGTGCAACGCGACGGGCGGCCTGCTGGCGGCGATGTGGGCGTGTCAGATCGGTGCCGGCGACGAGATCCTCTGCCCGAGCATCACCTACTGGGCCAGTGCCGCCCCGGCGCTGTGGCTGGGGGCGACGGTGAACTTCGCGGACGTCGAGCCCAATACACTCTGCCTGGATCCCGACGATCTCGCCCACCGGATCGGTCCGCGGACGAAGGCGATCGTCGTCGTCAACTATGCCGGCCATCCCGCCAACCACCATCGCATCCGGGCCATCGCCGACAAGCACGGCCTGAAGATCATCGAGGACAACTCACACTCGCACGGCGCGATGTACCATGGACGGATGTGTGGAACCCTCGGCGACATCGCGGTCGCCAGCCTGATGACCGGTAAGCCGCTGGCCATCGGCGAGGGGGGCATGATCACCACCAACAATTCCCTGCTCCATGAACGATGTGTGGCGTTCGGCCACTACGAGCGAACGCGCTCCGCGACACTCTACAACCCGCTGGATCAGCAGGTGCACGACCAGGGGCTGCTGCGCTTCCAGGGGCTGCCACTGGGCGCCGCCAAGCACCGTCTGAACCAGATGTCCGCTGCCATGGGCCGCGTTCAGCTCCGACACTACCCGCAACGGATGGCGGCGATTCAGGATGCGATGAACCGGTTCTGGTCACTGCTCGACGACCTACCGGGCCTCTACCCGCACCGCATCGAGGAACCCGACTCGACGATGGGTGGCTGGTACATTCCACGTGGGCTGTACTGTCCCGAGGAACTGGGCGGTCTGAGCGCGGAGCGATTCTGCCAGGCCGTGCGAGCCGAGGGAGTCACCGAATGCACGCCCGGGCTCAACGCGTGTCTCCACCTCCACCCCTATTTTCACGAGGCGGATCTGTTTTCGCAGGGCCGGCCCACTGCCGTGGCGTTCGGTCAGCGCGATGTGAGACAGGCGGCGGGCACGCTGCCGGTCGCCGAGTCGCTGGCCGAACGCGTCATTGGCGTGCCATGGTTCAAGCATGACGCGCCTGCACGGATCGAACGGTACGCCCTTGCTTTTCGCAAGGTCATCGACAACGCACACCGCCTTCGGGAGGCATCTTCGTGTCTCGACTGACATCTTCACTGATCGACTCGCATCAGCACGTGTTCTGGCATGGCCGGGACGACACCGGCCTCGTCGCCGATATGGACGAGCACGGCATCAACCAGGCCTGGCTGCTAACGTGGGAGATCCCGCCGGAGGAGGATCACCCGTTCTACCACAACATTCTGAACCCCGAGCACAGCCGCCCCGACGGCACCCACGGGGGCATTCGCCTTTCCGACCTGCTCAGAGCCCGCGACCGGTTTCCCGGTCGA
>SLDI01000030.1:0-9814 GCA_007125385.1 Phycisphaeraceae bacterium
GGGGGCGTCGTGGCTGACGGCGAGCTGGGAGAGCAGCTCATCGGCGCGGGCGACCACGGGGCCGGGCAGCCCCGCGAGCTTGGCGACGTGGATGCCGTAGCTGCGGTCGGCGGCGCCGGGGACGATGCGGTGGAGGAAGACGATCTGGTCCTGCCACTCGCGCACGGTGACGTTGAGGTTGACGATCTGCTCCATCCGCTCGGCCAGGGCGGTCAGCTCGTGGTAATGGGTGGCGAAGAGGCACCGCGGCCCCCCCGCCCCGCCACGCGCCCCGCCCCCCGCCATCTCGCCTGCCAGGTGCTCGGCCAGCGCCCAGGCCAGGGCCAGGCCGTCGAGCGTGCTGGTGCCGCGGCCGATCTCGTCGAGGATCACGAGGGAGCGTTTGGTGGCGTGGTGGCAGATGTTGGCGGTCTCGGTCATCTCGACCATGAAGGTGGATTGGCCGGCGTGCAGCTCGTCGGCGGCGCCGATGCGGGTGAAGATGCGATCGCACAGGCCGATGGTCGCGGCGTCGGCGGGCACGAAGCTGCCGGTGTGGGCGAGGAGGGTTATGAGCGCGGCCTGTCGGATGTAGGTGCTCTTGCCCGCCATGTTGGGGCCGGTGATCAGGGCGAGGGTGGGGGATTTCGGATTTCGGATTTCGGATTTCGGATTTGAGGCAGGGCCGAGCGTTACGTCGTTGGGGACGAAGCGGTCGCCGAACATCTCGTCGAGGACGGGGTGGCGGCCGGCGCGGATGTCGAGCGTCGGCTCGTCGACGATGGTGGGCTTGACGTAGCGTCCCCGGACGGCGCGGCGGGCGAAGCAGGCCAGGGCGTCGAGCTCGGCGACCAGCTCGCCGAAGGCGTGAAGCGCGTCGCTGTGGCGGCGGGCGAGCTCGCACAGCTCGGCGAAGAGCGCCTGCTCGCGGGTGACGGCGCGGGCGTCGGCGGAGAGGACCTTCTGCTCGTAGTCCTTGAGCTCGGCGGTGATGAAGCGTTCGGCGTTCTTGAGCGTCTGCTTGCGTGTCCAGGCGTCGGGGGCCTTGTCGCGGTTGGCGGCCGAGAGCTCGATGTAGTAGCCGAAGACCTTGTTGTAGCCGAGCTTGATGGCGGTGATGCCGGTGTCGTCGATGAGCTGCTTCTGGTAGCGGGCGAGCCAGTCGTGGCTGTCGCGCTGCAGGGCGCGGCATTCGTCGAGCTGGGCGTCGTGGCCGTCGCGGATGAGCCCGCCTTCGCGCAGGTGGGCGGGCGGGTCGTCGACGCAGGCGTCGCCGATGCGCGTGGCGAGCTGCTGGAGCGATTCGCTCAGCGCGGCTGCCCGCTCGTGATACGTCGCGACGCTCGGCCGCTCGGCGAGCAGGTGCTCGATGGCGGCGATCTGGGCGGCGCTGGTGCCCAGCGCGACGAGGTCGCGCGGCAGGGCGCGGCGGACGGCCAGCCGGCCGGCGATGCGCTGGACGTCCTGGACGTTGTCCAGCGCGGTGCGCAGCTCGTCAAGGAAGCGGCTGTCGTGGACGAGGGCCTCGACGACGCGCTGGCGCTGCTCGATGGGCTCGCGGCAGGCGAGCGGGTAGCAGAGCCAGTGGCGCAGGCGTCGCTTGCCCATGGCGGTGACGCAGCCGCGGAAGACGCCGAGCAGCGAGCCTTCGACGCTGGCGGTGCGGAGGGTGCGTTCAACCTCGAGGCTGCGCAGGGACGTCTGGTCGATGACGAGGTGGGCGCTGCGGGTGAAGCGGCGCGGGGGGCGGAGGTGGGGCAGGGATTTCGGATTTCGGATTTCGGATTTCGAATTTGCTGAGGCGGTGGCGGTGGCGGGGGGGGCGTCGGGGTTGTCGTGGGCTCTGGCGGTGGCTTGGGTTTCGAGCAGGTAGTGGACGATGGCGCCGGCGGGGGCGAGGGCGGGCTCGTTGTCGTCGAAGCCGAAGCCGGCGAGCTGGGCGACGTTGAACTGCCGACGGAGGACGTCGGCGGCCTCGTCGGGTCGCATCTGCCAGGCCGGCCGGGGGGTCAGGGCGCAGCCGAGGGCCTGGGCGAATTCGGCGACGCGGGGCGGGGGCTCGCCGGTGGCGGTCTCGCAGTAGAGCAGCTCGGTGGCGCCGAGGCGGGCGAGCTCGTCGCGTGCCCCGGCGGGGTCGAGCTCGGCGACGTGGAAGTCGCCCGTGCTCAGCTCGGCCCAGGCGAGGGCGGCGTGGTCGTCGCGGTGGAAGACGATGGCGGCGAGGGGGTTTTCGCGGGCCTCGTCGAGCAGGGCCTCGTCCGTGAGCGTGCCGGGGGTGACGACGCGCGTCACGTCGCGCTCGACCACCCCCTTAGCCTGGGCGGCGTCCTCGATCTGGTCGCACACGGCGACGCGGTAGCCGGCCTGGATCATGCGGCGGAGGTAGTTTTCGACGCTGTGGTGGGGCACGCCGGCCATGGGCACGCCCTCGGTGCGCTGGGTCAGGGCGACGCCGAGGACCTTGTGGGCGAGCTGGGCGTCGTCGTCGAACATTTCGTAGAAGTCGCCCATGCGGAAGAAGAGCACGCAGCCGGGGTGCTGCTGCTTGAAGCGGTGGTACTGCCGCATGGCAGGGGTTTGGCGGGGGTCGGACGCCATGGCGACAATGTATCGGAAAGGCACGGAGGCACGAAGGCAGGGCGGCAGGGAGGTCGTAAGGCAGGAAGCGGAGAGGCGTTGGCGGCGGCAGTCTGAACCCCCTCCCTCCGGGAGGGGGCAGGGGGAGGGTGGCCGCGACGGCCGGGGGTGTGGGTGATGGCGGGCGTCGCCGATGATCGGGCGCACCCTCCCCCAACCCCTCCCGGAGGGAGGGCGGTCGGAGCACATCGCCCGCTGCTTCGTGCGTCGGTGCCTTCATGCCTTTGCCCTTACACTTGCCCCATGGCCCAGCTCTTTGACACGCACGTCCCGGCTCCGGCGCCGGTGGGCTACGCGCACGTGGCGCTGGAGCAGGGGATCGACGCGGCGCCGGCGGGGCTGACGTACGCGGTGCCGGCGGCGCTGGCGGACCTGGCGGTGGGTCAGCGCGTGCGCGTGCCGCTGGGGCGGGGCAATCGGCCGGTGGCGGGCTACGTGGTGGAGCTGCTGGCGGAGACGGAGCATGACCCGGCGAAGGTCAAGCCGATCCTGGAGCGCGACCCGCGGGCGCTGTCGCTGCCGGGCGACCTGGTGGAGCTGGCGCGGTGGATCGCGTCGTACTACTGCTGCCCGCTGGGGATCGTGCTGGCGAGCATGGTTCCCGCGGCGGTCAAGCGCGGCACGGGGACGGTCACGCAGACGCTGGTGGGTCTGCCCGAGGCGAGCGGTCGGCCGGCCGAGGCGTGCGGCGCGAAGCCGCCGACGGCTTTGCAGCAGCGGGTGCTCGAGGCCGCGGCGAAGCGACGGGCCGAAGGGTCTGCCTTCACGCCCATCAAGGAGCTGGCGGACCTGGCCGGGGCGCGCAGCGTCTCGCCGGTCAAGCAACTGATCGACAAGGGCCTGCTCGCGGCGCGTCAGCAGCAGACGGTCGGCGACACGCTTGACCTGAAGGCGCAGCAGCAGCCGACGCTGATCCCGGCGGTGCTCAGCGACGACCAGAGCAAGGCGCTGGCGCATCTGATCGGGCACATCAACGACGGCTTCGGCGTGCATCTGCTGCACGGGGTGACGGGCTCGGGCAAGACGGAGGTGTACCTGCGGCTGATCGAGCAGGTGCACGCCGCGGACGCGGCGGGTTCGGGCTCGGCGCCCCCGGGCGTGATCGTGCTGGTGCCGGAGATCGCGTTGACGCCGCAGACGGTGGGGCGGTTCGTCGGGCGGTTCGACGGCGTGGCGGTGCTTCACTCGGGGTTGACGGCGAGCCAGCGGCATGCCCAGTGGCGGCGCATCCGGGCGGGCGAGGCGAACATCGTGGTCGGGGCGCGTTCGGCGATCTTCGCGCCGCTGGCCCGGCCGCGGCTGATCATCGTCGACGAGGAGCAGGAGTCGAGCTACAAGCAGGACCAGGCGCCGCGTTATCACGGGCGTGACGTGGCGATCCGCCGGGGCCAGCAGCACGACATCGCGGTGGTGCTGGGCAGCGCGACGCCGTCGCTGGAGTCGTACCACCGGGCGCGGGCCGGTGGGCGTTATCACCTGGTGACGATGCCCAGCCGCGTGCCGGGCATGGGCCAGCCGCGGGTCGAGATCGTGGACATGACCGCCGAGCGGCGCAAGCGTTACCAGATGACGGGCAAGGCGGGGGTGCACCTGCTGAGCCTGCGCATGGAGCTGGTGCTGCGGCAGGCGCTGGAGGCGGGCAGCCAGGCGATGCTGCTGCTGAACCGGCGGGGCTACGCGAACTACATCGCGTGCCCGGATCAGCGGTGCGGGTGGGTGATGCGCTGCGCGCATTGCGACACGACGATGGTGTATCACCGCGACAGGCGCGTGGCGACGGGGGGAATGCTGCGCTGTCATCACTGCGAGGCGGAGCAATTGCTGCCGGAGCTTTGCCCGGCGTGCAGCAGGAAGGTGAGTGTGTTCGGGCTGGGGACGCAGCGGGTGGAGGAGGAGCTGGCGAGCAAGTTTCCCGCGGCGCGGGTGGCGCGGCTGGACTCGGACGCGATGCGCACGGGCAGCGACTACCAGCAGACGCTCGACGCGTTTCGCGGGCGCGAGATCGACGTGCTGCTGGGCACGCAGATGATCGCCAAGGGGCTGGACTTTCCCGACGTGGGGCTGGTGGGCGTGGTCAGCGGGGACACGGCGTTGCATCTGCCGGACTTTCGCGCGGCGGAGCGGACGTTTCAGCTCATTGCCCAGGTCGCGGGCCGGGCCGGGCGCAGCGACAAGCCGGCGCGGGTGGTGGTGCAGACGCTGAATCCGCAGGATCCGACGATCCAGCTCGCGGCGAAGCTGGATTACGGGGCGTTTGCGGAGCGTGAGCTGGCGTTGCGCGAGCAGGTGGGGCTGCCGCCGGTGACGCGGATGGCGCGGATCGTGGTGCGCGACACGGATGCGCTGGCGTGCACGGAGCGGGCGCGGCGGCTGGCGGATCTGTTGGCGGAGCAGGATGCGGCGCTGGCGACGGGGGTGCGCCTGCGCGGGCCGATGCCGTGCCCGATCGCGCGCATCGCGGATCATCACCGCCAGCAGATCGAGCTGATCGCCGCCGACGCGGGGCGGCTTCAGCGGCTGCTGACGGCGCTGCGCAACAAGGCGTCGCTGACGAGCGATGCGCAGACGGCGATCGATGTGGACCCGGTGGCGCTGCTGTGAGGGGGAGCTCAGGTGAGCGTGACGCCGGCCTGTTGGGCCGCGTCGCGGATGATGGCGACGCTGGCGCGGGCCTCCTCGGCGGAGAGGGCGTGCTCGAGGATGACCCAACTGTCGTCGGGGACGTGGGGCTCGACGAGCTTGAGCAGTTGGGCCCAGTCGGTGCGGCCCTGACCGATGGGCGTCAGGGCCATGTGGATGTGCAGGCCTTCGTCGATGCCGATCTCCTTGAGGTGCACGAGCCCGACGTGGCCGGCCAGGCCGGTGCACACACGCTGGACCATCGCGGCGGGGGCGACGGCGTCCCAGAAGTCGTAGAGGCTGGAGGGGTCGACGTTGGCGCGCAGGGCGTCGGAGTTGACAAGGGCGTGCAGGGCCTTGAAGCGATCGGGGCTGTTGATGGCGCCCTTGAGGTAGGGCTCGATCGTCAGGCGCACGTTGTGCTTCTCAGCCAGCTCGATCATGGGCTTGAGGCCCTCGGCCATGCGGGTGATGGCGGCGTCCTGGAAGTTGCGATCGTCGTAGTGCAGGAAGCCGGAGCGGTGATGGTTGCCCGGGCCGATGGCGATGTAGGCGCAGCCGGCGTCGCCGGCCAGCGGAATGGCGTGGCGGAGTGTCTCGGCCTGGCGCTGCTGGGCGGCGGTGTCGTCGGAGAGGGGGTTGAAGCCCATCGCGCCGATCTGGCAGACCTCCAGGCCGCGCTGCGTCAGCGGGGCGAGCGTGGCGTCGACGCCGTCGTCGACCAGCGCGTCCGCGGCGATGGGCACGCCGCGGACGCCCAGCTCCACGGCCAGGTCGAGTGTCTCTTTGCCGGCTTCAAGTCCGAGGCGCATGGGTTGGCTCCGTCGCTTCGAGCGTGACAGGCTGGTGGGTGCGCGCCGACTCGGCCACGGCCATGGCGACGTCGACGCTGAGGACGGCGTCGTCGACCGTGGCGCTGGGGGCGGCGCCGTCGCGGATGCACTGGCAGAAGTGGGTCAGGGCATCGGTGTAGCGCGTCGTGCCGAGCTGCTCGGGCCCGGCGGTGAGCTGACGGGTCAGCTCGTCGTCGTGGCGGGCCCAGGTCAGGCGCTCCCAGATGTGGTGTCGGCCGCGAAGCTGGGCCTGGCCGTGCTCGGCGAACAGGTCGATGCGGGGGAAGTCGTCAAAGGCCGGGGCGCCGATGCCGCCGCAGGTCAGGGCGGCGATGGCGCCGCTGTGGAAGGCCAAGGTGATGGTGGCGGCGTCGGGCATGGGGCGATCGTTGAAGCGGCCGGCCTCGGCGTGGATGCGCAGGGGCGTGCCCATGAGATGGCAGACGGCGTCGAAGAGGTGGCAGGAGTTCTCGTTGATGAAGCCGTTGCCGTTGTCGGGGTCCCAGGTCCAGTGGCTGGGCGGGGGCAGCCAGCCGAAGGCGTACTGGCCGGCGAGCATGCGGGGTTGGCCGAGCTCGCCCTCGAGCAGGGCCTTGAGCCTGGCCAGGGCGCGGTGGAAGCGGAAGCTGAAGCCGGCCATCACGGGCGCGCTGCTGGGGCGGACGAGCTCGGCGAGCTCGCGGGCGTGGCGGGCGTTGCTGGCCCAGGGCTTTTCGATGAAAAGGGCCAGGCCCTTGTCGACGGCGGCGACGAGCAGGTCGCGGCGGGCTCCGGGGGAGATGCAGACGCTGACGGCGTCGAGCGCTTCGCGCTGAATCATCTCGATCGCGTCGCGGTAGGCCTTGAAGCCGTACTGTGCCGCTGCGGCGTCGAGGTTGTCGCTGCTGCGGTCGGCGACGGCGACGAGCCGGACGCCGGGCATGGCGGCGAGGGTGCGCACGTGGAGCTGGCCGAAGCGGTGGCCGACGACGGCGAAGCGGATGGGGGCGTCGCCGCTCATGCCGTCGCCTCCGCGCCGCTGGGCTGGCGCAGGCCGGTGGTTGTGGTGGTCATGTCGTAGCGTCGGCCGGTGCGTGCGGATTCGAGGGCGCCGTACATCATTTCGGTGACGTGCCGGCCGAACTCGACGTTGGGGATGGGGTCGGTGTCGTCGCGGATGCACTGGACGAGGTGCTCGCTGGAGCGGGCGTAGTAGTTGAAGGCCCCGGGCACGGGCTTGGGCCACTGGGCCTTGGTGTGGTCGCCGCGGACGGGCAGGTGGTACCAGCCGTCGTCGCTGACCTCGGGCAGCAGGTCCTTGCGGTCGCTGATGATGGAGACGGCGTGGCCGCCGCCGGTGATGAGGTTGCCGCCTTCGCCGAAGATCATGAACCCGGAGCCGATGGTGCCCTTGAGCATGGGGTGGAAGGGGCGGCCGATGTGGAAGGTGCCCAGCCAGCCGGCGTCCATCTCGTAGTTGCTGAAGACGTTGTCGGGCGCGCCCATGGTGATTTTTTCGGTTTTTTCGGCGTGGAGCACCTCGTCCCAGTAGTTGCAGTCGTAGGGGTCGGTGGCGCGTTCGAGGAAGTCGGTGTAGCCGTCGTCGGGGACGATCCATCGTTCGGGGACGGAGATGGCGGCGTTGCCGGTGACGGACTTGCAGTCACCGAGCAGGGAGACGATCCGGTTCGGCGTGTAGGGGAAGTCGAAGAGCATGCCGCCGGAGTCGGCGCTGTAGAACGCCTTGTTGCCGTAGGGGTTTCCGCCGAGCATGTTGGAGTAGGTGGTGCCGGCGGTGTCGATGGCGGCGAACCAGTAGGGTCGGCCGAGCACGCCGGCGTCGATGAGCTGGCGCAGGTGGGCGATGTCGGGGTCGAGGGCGGTGTTGCCGCTGGGTTCGACGACGCACTTGACGCCCTTGGCGCGGACGGCATCGGTGATGCGCGTGGCGTCGTCGAGCGTCAGGGCCATGGGCTTCTGGATGAGCAGGTGCAGCCCGCGCTCGATGGCGGCGAGTGAGAACTCGGCGTGTGTGCCGGGGGCGGTGAGGATGAACACGGCGTCGAGCTCGGCCTTGTCGAGCATCTCGTAGTAGTCGGTGTACTGCTGTTTGGCACCGAAGAGGCGGACGCAGGCGGCGGTGCGCCGGGGCTCGATGTCGCAGACGGCGGTGATCTCGGCGTGGGGGTCGTCGAGCAGGTGGGGCAGGTAGTAGGCGGTGGCCACGACGCCGCAGCCGACGATTCCGATGCGAACGGGGGGGTTGGCGGTGGGCATGTCTGCAACGTCCGATTCAGAGTTGGGCAAGGTTGAGTGAGGCCGATTCCGCGGTGGCGATTGTACCAGTGCGTGGCCCGGCGGGCAGAAGGGGCGTGGGGTCGGACGGTTCCATGTGCTGGCGTCACTGAACTCTGGCTGCAGGGTGGGTAGAGCGAAGCGAAACCCACCACGCTGGCCGTGGATTCCCGCCGCACCCGGTGGGTTTCGCTTCGCTCTACCGACCCTACATTCAGGCCTGCACGCGTTCTCCGACACCGGCTAGGCGATGGTCGCGGTGACCGGCGCGAGGCATGCGACTGCCGCGGCCTCGATGGGCTCGGGCTCGCTGGCCGCGATCAGCCCGACGCTGAATTGGGCCGGCACCTGCTGGTGGGATTTTTCGAGGCCGTCGCGGCCGAAGCCGAAGACGGTCATGGCCTGCTCCATCGGCCAGTAGGAATCGGTCACCGGCTCGGGGTTGGCGTGGCGGGGGTGGCGGGCGAGGTAGAGGCTGTGCTCGGCGCGGGGGTCGATGAACGCGACCCAGGCGGGGTGCGGCAGCGAGGTGGCCCACTTCTCGCCGGCCGACGTGAGCTCGCCCGTGCTGCGCAGGACGCGTTGGCCGGCTTCGTCGAGCGCGCCGGCGGGCGTGCCCTCGTAGAGGAACCACCAGGGGCGCGGCGCCTCGAGGACCGTCAGTCGGGCGTGGGCGGGGAAGATGTCCCATCGCGTGGCCCATTGCCCGTCGCCGGAGCGCGAGGCGATGGCGGCGCGCAGCGGGCCGGCGGTGACCAGATGGGAGAGGCAGTCGGTGTTGCCGGGGTGGAAGTAGCTCTCGGGATGGACGAGGTTGGGGATGCCGCGGTAGTGGCCGGCCGCGCCGCCGGTGGGGCGGTAGCTGATCCAGTCGCGGCCGTGGCGGTCGAAGAGGCTGGCGAAGCCGGCGCCGGCCTTGTGGTAGAGCCACACGCCGTGGGCGGTGGTGATGCGCAGGCTGGCCTGGCCCTGGTGGGGGACGTCGTCGTCGACGGTGACCAGCGGCGGCGGCTCGGCCGCGCTTGCGTCGGCGGTGGGCAGGACGCGGTAGCGCCGCCGGGTGTGGGCCGGGGTGTGGCCGGTGAGCATGAAGGTGAGCAGGCGGTGCGAGGCGTCGTCGGGGTCGGCGTCGCACTGCCAGGGCACGGGGGCGTCGAGCGGGGCGTCGTTGGCGTCGAGCTCGAGCATGTGCCCGGCGTGGACGCCCGGCGGCAGGCGCAGCTCGGCGATGGCGTCGTGGCGCGGATGGTCGCCGGCGTGGGCGAGGAGGGTGAGCATGGGGTTGTCCTGGCGAGCGGTGCACGGTGGGTGGCACTCGGGCATAGCCTATCGATCCAGGGGTGGGGCGGTGGCGTTGAGCTGGGTAGGGGCAGACGCAGGATTATGGAGCTTTCTATGGTCGCTTTCACTGCCGGTCGTGGGGTGCCACGGCTTGTCCCGAAGGGCAAGCCGTGCGCTTGCCGATGATCGCA
>SLDI01000159.1:0-2508 GCA_007125385.1 Phycisphaeraceae bacterium
ATTGTCACGGCGGCCCCGGTATCGCCCGATGAGCCCAGAAAAAAACCGGCCTTGTTCAGGCCGGCTTCTTCACAACGCGCCGCGCGGTCGGGTGGGTGGCAAGGTTCAGAAGTTGAGTCCGATCCCGATGGTGTAGATGAAATTGCCGTTACGAAACCCTTCATCGATGTCGCGGCCGCGACGGAAGAAGGTCTCGTACTCGACCCGGCCGAACACGAACGCGTGCTGCTTGAGGTACCACTTCAAGCCCGCCTGCGGCCCGACCGTCCAGGTGTCGCGCACCATGTCGCCGTAGCGGTACCCGAAGTTCACGCCGACGAACGGCCGCCATTCGGCAAGGTCGAAATGCCAGTCGGCCACGGCCCGGGTGCTCGCCACCCAGGTGTCCACCACGTTCGTCCCGCCGTCCCAGCCGTATTCCTGGCGCAGGCCCAGCAGCAGGTTGCGGGTCACGTAGTAGCCGAGCTGGAAGTCGACATCCACGCGCCCGCGGTCAAAGTCGCGGTCGTTGCGCGCCGCCACCGCGAACGCCGTCTCCCACTCGCCCTGCTCCGGCCCGAACACGCCCGGCGGCTGCGCGAACACCGGCCCGGCCGTGGCCAGCACCGCCACCGCCAGTACACTCGTCAATAGATTACGCATCACGACGCCTCCTTCGTAGGAATAGAGAAACCCTCGAACGGTCAATGGGCCCGTGACCAGGCCCCAACGACATCACCCAACCTCGCGGCGGCGCGGCGATCGCCTTGGCGAAGCATGGATTCACTCACTCCGAAAAACCGTCCCCCTTCGCTTGACGCCCGTGCAGGCATGGTCGGCTCCCTTACGCTCGCGCGCTGCGACGCTTGCACCCATGCAGCACGGCGGCAGAACCATAGCCAGCGCCCCGCGCCCTTGCAATCCGCCCGCCGCGGAAGATGCTCTTTTTTCCCGCACACTCCGCACGATCGGCGTCCCCACAACCCGGCCGGCCACGCGGCCTTCGACTAACCTCGGGCACAAGCCGGGCTTAACCATTGTCTCTATCGCCCAACCCGCCGCGACAAGGTGAAATTTCAAACGCGCATCGGGGGATTCCCGACCCCCCGGCGCCACGCACCGCGCGACAGCGGCCCCTCGCCGTGCAAGTGACGTGAGTCCGGATCATTCCTTGTGCCGGTGCGAGACGTGACGGATGCCTTGCTTGCCTCCCGGTCAAGCCGTCGCTTCGCTCCACCCACCCTGCCTCCGCGCCGCCACGCGAAGGTTCACGGCGTTGCGTCTCACCCCACGCGCGAGCGCTGGCCCAACAGCGCCGCGAGCGCATAAAAAAAGAGCGACGATACATCCTGTATCGCCGCCCGGAGGGAAAAGAGAGACGCCTGGTTTTGGGCCGGCCCATCAGGCCGACACCCCCCGGCCCCCGTTGTCGATTCGCCCACCCGTCACGCCGCCACGTCGGCGAACAACGCCTCCGACTCGGCCATCGCCTCGGGCAGGGCCTTGGTCACTTCATCGACCGATTGGCTCGAAAGCTTGAGCCAATCCATCAGCTCCGCCGGCAGCTCCGTCGTCTCCACCGTCCCCACGAAGCCGATCTCCTGCTGCGCCACCACAATGTCCGCTACCGACACCAGCGCCGTCAACGTCCGGTTCTTCTCCGGCAGGACCATCGGCTGGTGATGAAAACCCGTCACGTACGCAAAGCTCGAGGGGAACTTCCACGTCCGGCAGAGCCCGGCGCCAAACTGCTGATGGTCCGCCCCGATGCACTGCTGCTCGGCCTGACGCAGCGTCATCGGCTGCTCGCCGCCAAGTAACTCCAGTGCCTGCGTGAACTTGGGGCGACGCGCCTGGATCTCGACCAGGATCCCGATGTCGTGAATCAGCCCCGCCAGAAACGCCTCGTCCGGCAGGCCCAGCCCCACCTGCTTCGCCAGCAGCCGCGTCGCCGTGGCGCACGCCACCGAATGCGTCCACAGATCACGGGCGTTGAACGTCGGGCTGATCCGCCCGCCCCGGAACAGCTTCGCCAGGCTCGCCGCGATCGCGATGTTCTTCACCGCGTTCAGCCCCAGCAGCACGATCGCCCGGTTGATCGAGCCGATCTGCCCCGGCAGACCATAAAACGCCGAGTTCACCACCTTCAGAATCCGCGCCCCCAGCGCCGGGTCGTTCGTGATCACCCGGTTCAAGTCCTGGGCCGTCGAGTCCGGATCCTCGACCAGGCGGATGATCTTGAGCGTAACCTCAGGCAGCGTCGCGATGTGCGAGATCTCCTGGATCGCCTCCTCCACGATCCGCCCCTGCGCCGCGGCGTCACCGCCGCTGGACGCCGGCGGATTGACGCCCGCCGCATCCGCCCCGGCGGCGGAGCCGGTGGCGGAACTGGTGGCGGAGCTGGTGGCGGGGGTGGGGGCCTGGGCCATGGGATCGTCTCGCTTGTCGCCCCGCAGGGCCATGTCAATCGCCAGCCCTGCTATCGACACCGCCGCCACCGGGCTTGATGCACAATCCCACGCCGCCGGA
>SLDI01000740.1:0-9809 GCA_007125385.1 Phycisphaeraceae bacterium
AACGCTGAAGCAGGTCCCGGTTCTCCGCCGGCCAGAGGAAGCCAATGAGGCACGCCCCCTCGCGCAGCATGTCGGCTTCGTGCTTGCCCGTGACCGGGTGCGCCTGGGGCGGGCGAACCTTCAGCACGATGTCCGATTCGCTCCAGAGCCGCTGCACGTCGTCAACGAGCTGCGCCCCGACCTCGGCGTAGCCGGCGTCGCTGTGCTCGGCCGCGTCGCCGGCGCCGCGTTCGACCCACACCTCGAAGCCGGCCTGGCACAGCCGCTTGACCGTCTTGGGCGTGCCGGCGACCCGGCGTTCGGGCCCAAACACCTCTTTGGGGATGCCGATGCGCATGCGGACCCACTCCTGGGCCAGATTCGCAACAACCTACCCGCCAGGGCACGCGGCCGGCGGCGT
Source organism: Phycisphaeraceae bacterium (assembly GCA_007125385.1). Taxonomy (GTDB): domain Bacteria; phylum Planctomycetota; class Phycisphaerae; order Phycisphaerales; family Phycisphaeraceae; genus SKPT01. Next base: position 401 of record SLDI01000740.1, read on the forward strand.
GTTGCGCCATAAAATGGTCCGTTTATATTAATATAGGAATGGCGAGTTGGCAAGCCGCGTTGAGCCCGGCGCCGGTCAAGGCAGCGGCAGGCGACGCACGACGCATCAGACACCGCAGGTAGCCGCAAGCCGATCACCCACCCCTGACCCCTCCCTCACGGGAGGGGAATGATTCCCGGTGATTCCTGGCGCACCGCCGGCAGCGCCAGCGCGTCGATGAAGTGGGACTCGAAGGCGGGGTCCTGGTTAAGTTCGATGATGCGCAGGCGGTCGGCGACACGGGCCATCTCGTCGATCAGGCCGCGATCGAGCAGGGCGAGGTACGCCCCGGCCAGGGCCGTGTTGCCCACGACGCGCACCTGCTCGGGCCGAAAGCCTGGCAGCAGGCCGACGGCGATGGCGTTGGCCACGTCGATGTGCATGCCGAAGCCGCCGGCGAGGTGCAGCGTGCGGATGTCGGTGGGCTCGAGGCCGGCGTGGCGCAGGAGTGTGAGGATGCCGGCGGCGATGGCGGCCTTGGCCTGGAGCAGGGCGGCGATGTCGCACTCGCTGACGACGATCGCCCGCTTGCCCTGGCCGCGTGCCACCTGGAAGCAGCGGCCGAGGTGCTTGTCGTGGATGAGGCGCTCGCCCGCGTGCTCGGGAATGAAGCGGCCGGCGGCGCTGAGCAGGTCGACGCGTCGGGCCTCGGCGAGCAGGTCGAGGTAGGCCGAGCCGCACAAGCCCGCGGGCTTGACCCGCGAGCCACCGACGACCTCGATGTCGACGTCGCGTGCGTGCTCGCCGAAACGGATGTGGCTGATGGCGCCGTCGCCGGCGCGCATGCCGCAGCTCAGGCGGGCGCCTTCGAAAGCAGGGCCCGCGGCTGTCGCGCATGCGAAGAGCTGGTCGCCGTGCTTGAGGATGATCTCGCCGTTGGTGCCTACGTCCACGAGCAGGCTGGTCTCGGCGGCGTAGAGCATGTTGGTGGCGACGACGCCCGCGGTGAGGTCGGCGCCGATGTAGGCCGCGGCGCCGGGGAGCAGGTGCAACTGCGGGGCGAGCTCGGGCGTGCCCTGGGCGACGGGCGACAGGTCGGCGGCGTCGAGCTGGCGATGTTCGAGAAAGGCCGGGGTGAACGGCAGCACGCCCATGGGCGTGGGGTCCACGCCCGCGAACAGGTGCAGCATCGTCGTGTTGCCCGCGATCGCGACGCAGGCGAGCTCCTCCGGCCGCCGCGCCGCGCCGCCGAGCAGCTCCACGAGCAGGGGCATGAAGGTGTGGGTGACGACCTGGCGCTGCAATTCGGCCAGTGACCCGGGCCGGGAACCGCACAACTCGATGCGGGTGAGCACGTCGTCGCCAAGGTGCATCTGGCGGTTGAACGCCGAGGCGCGGGCGAGGATCGCGCCGGTGGCGAGGTCCACGAGCAGGGCGGCGACGGTGGTGGTGCCGACGTCCACGGCAGCGCCGAGCGTGGCGGTGGCCGTGGGTGGGCCGAGCGGGTTATGACCGGTCGAGGCGGTGAGGCGGAACTCGTCGACGACCTGTGGGCGGTAGGCCAGCAGCGAGCGGTCGGGCAGGCGCAGCCGCGTGGCGTTGTCGGCGGTGAGCATGTACTGGCACGCGGGAACGGTCACCGCCTGGCCGTTGGCGGTGATGAGCTCGCCGGTCTCGTGATGGCGGAGCCTGCCGTGGTGCAGCTCGACGAGGCAGCCGTCGCACAAGCCGCGCTGCCCGCAACGGGTGTTCAGCGGCAGGTCGCCGGTGCGCAGCAGGTCGGTGAGGCGGCGCTGGCGCTGCCCGGGCGGGACGACGAGTGTGCGCCGGCCGAGGCGTGAGGCGATGTCGATGCTCGTCGCGTCATCGCGGGGCATGGGTGGCTCCGTGGGCAGAGCGGGGGCGCGCGGGGGCGGGCGCGGCACTGGCGGACAAGCCGCCAGTGGCACCCGGATCGGCGCCGGCGTCGTCCGGCGTGGCGGGGGTGGCGGGGGTGGCGGCGATGATGCGATCGTCGCCGGTCATGCGCAGGGACTGGCCGGGCTCGAGCACGAGGAATCGATCGTCGTCCCAGGGGCCGGTGAGCAGGTCGCGCAGCAGGGCGGGGTCGCCCGCTTGCTCGTCGTAGGTCCAGTTCAGCCAGTCGGCGCAGCGCTTCGTGTAGGCGACGTCCGCGTCGGTGGCGCCGATGGTCAGGTGCACGTAGGTGGCCCGGGTGTAGGTCTGGAACCAGTGCTGCTCGGTCTGCATGAGGTACTCGGCGTTGTCCTCGCCGAAGCGCTGGCGGTACTCGGCCAGCAGCCGGTGGTATCGCTCCGGGCCGGGCGGGCTGTGGTGGCGGTTCCAGCCGGGCGAGTACCAGTAGGTGCCGGGGTGCTCGGCCACGTAGCGGGCGTAGGCCTGCCGCGAGCCGAGCAGGTGCGTGATGCAGTCGTGGGCGCGGGCGATGACCAGTCGGCAGCGCGCGGCGCGGACGCCCTCGGTGCCCCGGCTGCACAGGCCGTAGACCAGCACGATCGCCTCGACGCGCGGGTGCTCAGCCTCGATGCGGTCGACGGCAAGCTGGAGCTCGCCGCGCAGGCGGGGCGGGTCGTTGTGCAGGCCCTGCTGCATCATCTCGAGGTGCTCGACGTGCTCCGCGCCGCGAAGCAGGTGCTCGACCTCCGTCTCGAGCACGGCACAGGCGATGACAGCGAGGCGGTGGGGCATGGCGGATTCCGTCGGCCGGCACGGGTGGAGGTTGAAAACCGGCCCAAAAGATATTATAGTATGGAAATGGTGCATTGACCAGGAGCTTTACCATGACCGACGTGTCGATCGACCTTCAGCCGCTCTCCGACGCCGTCGTGGACGGCAACCGCTCCAAGACCGTCCGCCTGGCCCAGGAAGCGCTCGACGCCGGGCTCGAGCCGCTGGCGATCATCGAGCAGGGGCTGGTGCCGGGCATGGAGGTGGTGGGCGCGCGCTTCAAGCGCAACGAGATGTTCGTGCCCGAAATGCTCATCGCCGCCCGGGCGATGAAGGAGGCCATGGCCCTGCTCGAACCACGCCTGGCCGCGACCGGCTACAAGCCCGCGCACACGGTGGTCATCGGCACCGTGCAGGGCGATCTGCACGACATCGGCAAGAACCTCGTGGCCACCATGCTCAAGGGGGCCAACTTCGGCGTGGTCGACCTCGGCACGAACGTCGCCCCCGAGACGTTCGTCGAGGCCGCCGGCGAGCACGGCGCCGCGCTCATCGGGCTCTCGGCCCTGCTGACCACCACCATGCCCCGCATGAAGTCCACCGTCCAGGCCATCCGCGATGCGGGGCTCCGCGACGTGCGGGTGATGATCGGCGGAGCGCCCGTGACACAGAGCTACGCCGACGAGATCGGCGCCGAAGGCTACGCGCCCGATGCCGCCAGCGCCGTGGACACCGCGCGGCAGCTCGTGGCGGTCTGAGCCGAACGTGGTGCAGCGCTGGCGGGGGACGTTTGCCACGGCCAGGCCTCGACACCGAGCGCACCGATGAGCACTTTTACGCAACTGGCGATCGACGACGCGCACGAACTGCTTTTCGGTCGCGCCCCCAGACCCCTGACCACCCGCCGGGGCATGGTCATCGGCGGCGGCGTGGTCTACCCCGAGCTCAACTTCACCCTGCCCGCGATGCTGGTGGATCAGGCGACCATGGACGAGGTCCGCCGGCAGTACCGGCAGATCATCACGGACGCCCTGCAACGCGCGGTCGAGCTCGAGGTGCCCGGGCTGGTCGTGGAGTTCGAGACCCTGCCGCCGATGACGCAGACGCCGGCGTGGGGCATCGAGCTCACCCGCATCCTCGCCGAGGCCATGGAGGAGGCGTACGCCAGGCACGGCCTGCCGAGCGTCCTGCGCATCACGCCCAACGACACGCGCGAGTTCGACCGCCCGCCCATCCTTCGCCGCGGCGAGAACTGGCAGCAGATGCTCGAGACCTTCGAGGGCTGCGCCAACGCCGGCGCGGAGCTGCTGTCGATCGAGTCGGTCGGCGGCAAGGAGGTGCACGACGAGGCCCTTCAAGCCGGCGACCTGCCAGGCGTGATCTTCGCCCTGTGCGTGCTGGGCGAGCGCGACATGCGCTTCCTCTGGAGCAGGCTCGCCCGCGTCGCGCAGCGCACCGGCAGCGTGTGCGCAGGCGACACGGCGTGCGGCTTCGGCAACACCGCCATGGTGCTCGCCGAGCAGAAGATGATCCCGCGCGTCTTCGCCGCCGTGGTCCGCGCCGTCACCGCCGTGCGCTCGCTCGTGGCGTACGAGTGCGGAGCCGTGGGCCCGGGCAAGGACTGCGGCTACGAGAACCCGATCCTGAAGGCGATCACCGGCTACCCGATGGCGATGGAGGGCAAGAGCGCCGCGTGCGCGCACCTCTCGCCGCTGGGCAACATCGCCGCCGCCACGTGCGACACATGGAGCAACGAGAGCGTGCAGAACGTGCGCCTGCTCGCCGCCATGGCGCCGACGTGCTACCTCGAGCAGCTTGCCTACGACTGCCGCCTGATGAACGAGGCCCTGCGCGACGGCGACGACGCGGCCCGGACGCTCCAGCGCTGGCTGGTGCGCAGCGACGCGCCGCGCGACCCGCAGGCCTGCGTGCTCACGCCGGGCAACGTCATCGAGCTGGCGCGGGCGATCGTCGACGCGGGCGAGCCCTACCGCGCGGGCGTGGCGGCGGCGCGCCGGGCGATTGACCTCATCGAGCGCGCCGCCGAGGCCGGCGAGCTGCACATCATCGAGCGCGAGCGGCCGTGGTTGAGCATGATGCGCCATTCGCTTGACGAAATGCCCGAGGACGCCGACACGTTCATCGCGCATCACCTGGCCCAACTCGACCCGACGCGCTGCCTCGCCGCGGAGTACGCGCTCGCCGGGGTGTAGCCGGGCCGGGCAAAGGCCGCGCAGAGCCCAGGGACATGACCGGGCAAAAAGGATCGCCATGACCACCGCCACGATCACATCCTCATCCACACCGATGCTGACCGGGCAGCAGCGCGTCGGCCGCATGTTCGAGCGCCGCGATCACGACCGTGTGCCGCGCCATGACACCTTCTGGGCCGAGACCATTGAGCGCTGGCAGAACGAAGGGCTCGTCGGCGATGCGAGCACGGTGCACGACATGCTCGGCAGCGATTTCCACGGCCTGTCGTGGGTCTGGCCCTGCTCGTTTCCGGAACAGCGCACGCTCATCAGCGCCGACGCCGAGACCCGCGTGATCCGCGACGGCCACGGCAAGACCGTGCGCTACTGGAAGGAGCGCAGCGGCACGCCCGAGCACCTGGGTTTCGACTGCGACAGCGCCGCAAAGTGGCACGACATCTACAAGCCCGCCATGCTCGCCGCGGGGTTGCAGGTCGACCCGGCGGCCATCGCGCGACGCTACGACGTGGGCCGGTCGCACGGGCGCTGGTGCCATCTCAACACCGTCGAGCCCTTCGAGCAGACGCGGGCGATGATGGGCGACGAGATCACGCTCATGGCCATGGCGGAGGATCCCGAGTGGGTGATCGACGTCGCGCGCACGTTCACCACGCAGGTGCTGCGCAACCTTGACGCCGCGATGGCCACGAGCATCGCCCCCGACGGGCTGTGGGTCTACGGCGACATGGCGTTCAACCACGCGACGATGTGCTCGCCGAAGATGTACCGCGAGCTGATCTGGCCGCAGCACAAGCGCCTGGCCGACTGGGCCCACGCCCACGAGATGAAGGTCATCTTTCACACCGACGGCGACGTCAACGGCGTGCTGGAGCTTTACGTCGAGGCGGGCTTCGACTGCCTCCAGCCGCTCGAAGCCAAGGCCAACATGGACGTGCGCCGTCTGGCGCCGACCTGGGGCGAGCGTCTGGCGATGTTCGGCAACATCGACGTGATGATCATGGGCACCAACGACCGCGAGCGCATCGAGCACGAGATCGCCAGCAAGTTCGCCGCGGCCATGCCCACGCGCGGCTACGCCTACCACAGCGATCATTCCGTGCCGCCGACGGTCGCGTGGGAGACCTATCAGTTCATCATGCAGCGGGTGGAGCACCATGGCCGATACCAATGATCAGACGTCGGCGGCGGCCCCGGCGGCGGGCGGGCGAGCGGCCATGACGCCGCGGCAGCGCTACCTGGCGGTGTTCGACGCCGGCGAGCCGGACCGCCTCGTCACCGATTACTGGGCCGCGCCGGAGTTCCACACGCGCATCAAGGCCGAGGTCCGCTGCACCAGCGACGAAGCGCTGTGGCGCGAGCTGGAGATCGACCGCCCGCGATTCTTCGCGCCCGTGCATCACCGCGGCGAGCGGCACGCCGACCACCCGCAGGCCGACATCTGGGGGGTGCGCCACAAGCGCATCGACTACGGCACGGGCAGCTACGACGAAGTCAGCCACTGCCCCCTGGCGCACGTCGAGACGATCGAGCAGATCCACGCCCACCGCTGGCCGAGCGTCGACGACTTCGACTACGCGCCCCTGGCCGCGGCGCTCGACGCCGACGACGGCTACCGCATCCGCCAGGGCGGCTGGTATGAGCCTTTCCTGCGCTACTGCGCGATGCGCGGCATGGAGCGGGCGTTCGAGGACCTCATCGTCGCCCCCGAGCTCGCCGAGGCGGCGCTCGATCACATTTTCACGTTCCACCACGCCCACATCGGCCGCATCTTCGAGATCGCCCAGGGCCGCATCGACATGATGTACCTCGCCGAGGACCTCGGCGGGCAGACCGGGCCGCTGATGAGCCTGCCGACCTATCGCCGCTTCCTCATGCCCAACCAGAAGCGCATGGCCGCGCTCGCCCACCGCTACGGCGTGCGGGTGTTCTATCACACCGACGGCGCCGCGCGGCCGTTCCTCCACGATCTCGTGCATGCCGTGGGCATTGACATGCTCAACCCGATCCAGTGGCGCTGCCCGGGCATGGAGCGCGACGCGCTGGTGCGCGACTTCGGCCGGGACGTCGCGTTCCACGGAGCCATGGACAACCAGCACACGCTGCCCTTCGGCGCGCCCGCCGACGTCCGGGCCGAGCTGCGCGACAATCTCGAGCTCTTCGCTGGCGCGCGATGGGTCTGCGCGCCGTGCCACAACATTCAACCGGTCACGCCCGTGGAGAACGTGGTGACGATGTACCGCGCCGCGCGCGAGTTGGGATGTCAACCATGAACGATCGCCAGCGTTTCGATGCGATCATGCACTACCGCGAGCCGGACCGCGCCGCGATTTGCGACTTCGGCTTCTGGGACGAGACGATCGAGGCGTGGCACGACCAGGGCCTGCCGACGGAGCTGCCGGCCGACAACCGCGGGCAGGCGGTCAGCCGCTACTTCGGCATGGACGCGCTCCTGGAAACCGCGCGCGTCAACGTGGACCTGTGCCCGCCGTTCCCGTTCAAGGTGCTCGACGACCGCGGCGACCACGAGCTCATCCAGCAGGTCGATGGTGTGCGCGTCCTGCGCCGCAAGCGCATGAGCTCCATCCCGCAACACCACGGCCACCTGCTCACCGACCGCGAATCGTGGCGCAAGCATTACCTGCCCCGGCTGGACCCGACCGACCCCGACCGTCTGCCCCAGGGCCAGCGGTGGGAGGGTCACGTGCAATACTGGCGCAACGAAGACCGGGCCGAGCCTCTGGCGCTGCCGTGCGGCAGCCTCTTCGGCAAGCTGCGCGACTGGATGGGGCTCGAGGCGATCAGTTACGTCCCCTACGACGACCCGGCCTGGTTTGAGGAGATGGTCACGGCGCGGGCGGATGTCGTCATCGCCGTGCTGGAGAAGGTGCTGGCCACGGGCGCCCGCTTCGAGGCGGGGGCCTTCTGGGAGGACATGTGCTACAACGCCGGGCCGCTGCTCTCGCCCGCCCATTTCAAGAAGTATCTCGTGCCGCACTACCGGCGGATCACCGAGTTGCTGAACCGCCACGGCGTGGACATCGTGTGGGTCGACTGCGACGGCTGCATCGACGAGCTCATCCCCCTCTGGCTCGACGCGGGCGTCAACACGATGTTCCCCATTGAAGTCGGCACCTGGCAGGCCGACCCCGTGGCGATGCGCCGGCAGTACGGCCGCGAGCTGCGCCTCATGGGCGGGTTCGACAAGCGCATCCTGGCGCATTCGCCGCACGCGATCGACGCCGAGATCGCCCGCCTGCAGCCGCTCGTGGACGGGGGCGGCTACATCGGCTTCTGCGATCACCGCGTCCCGCCCGACGTGCCGCTGGCGCACTACATGCACTACCTGTACCGCGTGCGCGAGACCTGGGGCCGCGGCGTAAACCTCAAGCCCCTCGCCAGGCTCGCCCCGCGCGGCCGCGAGGCGGACGTCAGTGCCCGGCCCTGATCTCGGGCACCGCGCAAGGCCCATGACGCCTCAGCCGTCGGCGCAAACGTCATGCGGATGCGTAGCCCGGATTATTTACCACAGAGGCACAGAGACACAGAGAGATCACTGAGGAAGAAGAAGTTACAGATGTTTTGCAGTTGGTTTGCCGTGCCCAGCCTGCGCGCGGCACCTCGGGCGTCATGGCGTCGCCGACGTGTCTAAGCGACTGTTTTTAAATGCTTTAACTCTGTGCTCTCTGTGCCTCTGTGGTTGTTCTGAATGATTCGGGGTAGTGGATCGATTGAAGGCTGGCTGCGAACCTGCCCGCCCGGTTGGGCGCACGCCTGTTCGCCGCAGCCTCCCCGCTTTACGGGGGATGCGGGTCAGCGCATTGCGTGGATGCTCATCGACCTACAGGACGCGCACGGTCGGTGGCGGCCTGGACGCGCCGGAGGCGATTCGCCAGCAGCCAGTCGATCCACGGATCGATCATCTGTGTGTGCGCCGAGACCTCAAGCACCTCCAGCGCGGGATTGAGCCTGGCCACGTCCTCGTAGAAACGCTCGAGGCTGAAGGGCACGTGCTGGATCAGGTCCATCTTGTTGAGCAGCAGAGCATCTACAGCGGCAATGATCGGCGGATGCTTGGCGGGCTTGTCGTCGCCCTCGGTGACGGAGCACATGCCCACCTTCACGTCCTGGCCGAGATCGAAGCCCACGGGGCAGATGAGGTTGCCCACGTTCTCGATGACGAGAATGTCCAGCGCGTCGAGGTTGAGCCTGTCCATGGCCTGGCGGACCTGGTGCGCTTCGAGATGGCAGGCCTTGCCGGTGTTGATCTGCACGACCTGCGTGGCGTGGGCGGCGAGGCGCGTCGCGTCGCGCGTCGTGGCCAGGTCGCCCACGAGCACGCCGATGCGGTGCAGGTCGGCCAGTTGTTTGAGCGTGGTTTCGAGCAGAGCGGTCTTGCCGCAGCCGGGCCCGCCGATGAGGTTGACGCAGAAGACGCCAGCCTCTCGCAACGTCTGGCGGTTCATGGCCGCGAGCTCGTCGTTGAGCTTGAGCACGTTCTCAATCACCGAGATCTGCTGCATGGCTTGGCT
>SLDI01000410.1:0-9793 GCA_007125385.1 Phycisphaeraceae bacterium
ACACTGAGCCGGTCTTCTTCCGCGTCGACGACGAGGCCCAGAGCCTGATCGTCGAGATCGCGATTCAGTACAACGACTCGTACAACGAGACGCTGCTGAGCTTCGCCAACAACATCAACACGATCGAGGGCGGGACGCACCTGTCCGGGTTCAAGACCGCGCTGACGCGCACGCTCAATGCCTACGCGCGCAACAACAACCTCATCAAGGGCGACACCGCCCCTACCGGCGAGGACCTGCGCGAGGGGCTGGTGGGCATCGTGTCGGTGAAGGTGTCGGAGCCGCAGTTCGAGGGCCAGACCAAGACCAAGCTGGGCAACGCCGAGGTCGAGTCGTTCGTCAACTCGGCCGTGGGCCAGCGTCTGACGGCCTGGCTGGAGGAGCACCCGGCCGACGCCCGGCGGATCTGCCAGAAGGGTGTCATGGCGGCCCAGGCCCGCGAGGCGGCGCGCAAGGCGCGCGAGCTGACGCGGCGAAAGGGAGCGCTGGACGCCGGCGGCCTGCCGGGCAAGCTCTACGACTGCACCAGCAAGGATATCCAGACCTCCGAAATCTACCTCGTCGAGGGCGACTCGGCCGGCGGCAGCGCCAAGGCGGGCCGCGACTACCGCACGCAGGCGATTCTGCCGCTCAAGGGCAAGATCCTCAACGTCGAGAAGGCGCGGCTGGACAAGATACTCAGCTTCGAGGAGATCCGCGTCATCATCCAGGCGCTGAACTGCGGCATCGGGGCCGACGACTTCAACCCCGAGAAGCTGCGCTACGGCAAGATCATCATCATGACCGACGCCGACGTCGACGGCAGCCACATCCGCACGCTGCTGCTGACTTTTTTCTTCCGCCAGATGCCGGAGCTGATCAAGCAGAACCGCGTGTTCATCGCCCAGCCGCCGCTGTACCAGATCACCCGCGGCAAGCGCAAGGAGTACGTGCTCAACGAGAAGCGCATGCGGGCGCTGCTGACGGAGCTGGGCCTGGGCCACACCAGCCTGCTCGTGCTCGACGACGAGGCCAACGAGACGATGCGCTTTGAGGGCGAGGCCCTGGCGTCGCTGCTCAAGACGCTGGAGCATGTCGAGGACCAGGTCAGCGTCCTGGAGCGCCGGGGCATCCGCTTCGCGAAGCTGCTGGCGGCGCGCGCCGACGACCCGACCGGGCAGCGCCGCCTGCCCATCCTGCACCTGCACGTGCCGATCATCGCCGCGGGCGCCGATGCCGAGCTCGGCGGGGACCACTTTTTCTGGTCCGAGCAGGAGGAGGCCGCGTTCCGCAAGCAGCACGGGCTGAACGTGTTCGACCCGGACCTGGAGCGGCTGGGCAACGGCCAGGGCGACGGCGGCGGCAACGCCCGAGGCGGCGGTGGCGGGGGTGGCGGGGGTCGCAAGGCGATCCGTCGCGAGCTGCATGAGGCCCGCGAGCTGGGCCGGCTCATCCAGCAGCTTGAAGCGCTTGGCCTGGACGTCGCCGACTACCACCGCGTCACCCAGACGACCGCCGCGGGCGAGGCGGGCCCGGCCCGGTTCCAGCTTCGCTGGCGCGACGGCAAGGGCGGCGAGGTCGTCGAGGCGGTGGAGAACCTGGCCGGCGTCGTCGCGGCCGTGCTCGAGCTGGGCAAGCGGGGGATGTCGATCAAGCGCTTCAAGGGCCTGGGCGAGATGGAGCCGGACCAGCTCTGGGACACGACGATGAACCCGGAGAACCGGATGCTCCTGCGCGTGACGTGGGATGCGGCCAGCGAGGCGGAGCAGCTTTTCAGCGTGCTCATGGGCGAGGAGGTCGAGCCCCGCCGTCGCTACATCGAGCAGCACGCGCTGGAAGTCAAGAACCTGGACGTGTAGGAACGTGCGTCAGCAGCGTGCCACGCAACGCCTGAACTGATTCCCAACGTCCTGCAAACCATCTGGATTCACATGACCGGCGCTCTGCTCTACGCGGGGGCGTTGACCCGATCAGGGGCCGGGTCGACGGGCTGGTCGTCGGCTTCGACGGCGTCGTAGACGCGCTGCGCCAGAGCTTCGAGATCCCGCTGGCAGGCGTCGCGCGTGCCGCCGCGGGTCAGCACGGTGCAGATGGGTCGGCCGGCGCGGATGGTGCGGCCGACCTCCGGCACGTCGGCGATCTCCTGCTCGGAGAAATGCGCGTACAGGTCGCCCACGTCCACGGTGCGGCGGGCGTAGACGATCGCCTTGCCGCAGAGGTGCGTCAGCTCCAGGTCCGCCTTGGCGCGCTTCCTGGGATCGTCGCTGAGCACGGCGATGTCCAGCGCGCGTTCGAGGATCTCGATGGAGGCGACGTAGCGCGGGTTGATCTCGACCGGCCAGAGCCGGCCGCGCCAGTCCATGACCAGGTCCACGCCGAAGACGCCGCGCACGTCATGGCGCTGGGCGATCTGCACGCCGAGGTGGCGCAGCGCCTCGCGCGACCGTTCCGAGAGCCTCGCCGGGCCGATGGAGCCGCAGTAGCGGAACGCCCCGGCCCTTCCCTGGCAGCCGAACGCCGGCTCGCCGACGAGCTGCTCGGTCACGCCCACCAGCGAGGACGACCAGCCGTCGCCGACAAAGACGGCGCTGTAGCTCGTGCCGCGCACGTACTGCTGGATGTAGTGCTCGCCGTCGATGCGCATGGCGGGGTTCCACCATGTGATGCCCGCCCCGCCGGCGGAGCGGCGAGGCTTGAGCAGGTACTTCGTGCGCAGCAGCGCGCCGAAGATGAGGTGGCCGAAGCGGTGCAGGTAGCTGGAGGTTCGCGTCTTGCAGAACTTCAGCCCGGCGGTGGCGGGCAGCGACGCCAGGGCCATCGGCTCGCGCGCCTGGCGGATTGCCTCGGGCGATGACCCGAGCATCCTGCGGGCGAACGCGATGGCCGCGACGGTCTCGGGATGGTTCTCCATCGCGCCGGTCAGCAGCACCGGGGCGTCGAACGGGGCGCGCTCCAGCAGCGCGAGCATGGCCGCCGGGTACTGGGCCGGCGGGCACCGGCGGACGGCGGCGATGGCTTGCAGGTCGCGGTCGGCGAAGAGGTCGACGCACCACGGCGCGTAGCCGGCGCGGCGCGCGGACTGGGCCGCCGCCCGGGCCGAGGCGCCGAGGATGATCAGCGGCTGGACCATGCGCGTATTGTACGCGGTACCCTGGACCCTCGTTGCAGCGTCGGCAGCGGCCACGCCGCATGCGGCTTCGTGAAGCCGCATGCGGCTCTTGGCGCGACCGACTCTGCATCGGTCCCGCCACGAGTAAGTGCGGCATTCAGTGGCACACGCCAGCGACCAGCACGGCTGGCGCTTACACCTTGGCCGCGGCCTGGCGGCTGCCGGGTGACTGGGGCGAGCCGACGAGGTCGGCGTTGGTCTTGAAGCGCTCCAGGGCCTTGAGAAGCTGCTCGACCTGCATGACCGGCTGCATGTTCATGAGGCGCCGGCGCAGGGCGGTCATGGTGTCGAGCTCCTGCTCGCTCATGAGCAGGTGTTCCTTGCGCGTGCCCGAGGCGGCGAGGTCGATGGCGGGCCAGACGCGCTGCTCGGCGATCTTGCGGTCGAGGATCATCTCCATGTTGCCGGTGCCCTTGAACTCCTCGAAGATGACCTGGTCGCCGCGCGAGCCGGTGTCAACCAGCGCGGTGGCGATGATGGTCAGCGAGCCGCCCTCTTCGAACTTGCGCGCACCGCCGAAGAGCTGCTTGGGGATGGCCAGGGCCCCGGCGTCGAGGCCGCCGGAGAGCGTGCGGCCGGTGCCCTGCATGCCCGGGACGGTGTTGAACGCCCGGCCGACGCGGGTCAGGGAGTCGAGCAGGATGAGCACGTCGCCGCCGGCCTCGGCGATGCGTTTGGCGCGATCGACGGCGAGCATCGCCAGGCCCACGTGGCGTTCGACGGGATGATCGTTGGAGCTGGCCCAGACGGTGCAGGGCACGTTGCGGCGGAAGTCGGTGACCTCCTCCGGGCGCTCGTCCACGAGCAGCGCGATGACCTTCAAGTCCGGGTGGTTGTGCTGGGCGGCGTAGGCCATGTTCTGGAGGATGGTGGTCTTGCCGGCCTTGGGCGGCGAGACGATCATGCCGCGCTGCCCGTAGCCGATGGGGCAGAACAGGTCGATCAGCCGGCACACCGGCGGGCAGCCGGGGTACTCCAGGGTCAGGCGCGGCTGGGGGTCGATGGTGGTCAGGTCCTCGAAGCGGCGCTGGTTGAGGTAGGCCTGGGGATCCTGGCCTTCGACACGGACGATGTGCTGGACGCGGCGCGCATCGGGGGCGATGGCGTTGCGCTTGGCCTTTTTCTTTCGGCCCTTGCGTCCGCCGCCGCTGCCGCCGGCCTGGCCGTTGGAGCTGGCCTGGCCGCCGACGGGCTTGCCGAGCTCGACCTCGATCTCGACGCCGGGCCGCAGCCCGAAGCGCTCGATGAACTTGGCCGGCACCACCGGGTCGGAGGCGGAAGCGTTGTAAGTGGCCTCGAGCTGGCGGAGCCTTCCGTCGGCCCGGCCGGAGAGTTCAAGAATCCCAGTCGTCATCGCCTTGATGTCCTGCCGGCGGCGGTCGTTGCCCCGCCACCGCAATCAAAGAAGAAAATCCGCAGCCCGGCTGGCCCGCCATGGCACAGCGGACGCGGTCGAAACACCTGCTGCCGATACCGTGCTCATTCGACATCCCCAACCGCCTTGGCGGCCGAGCACCGGCTCGAAGTCTCGCGTGGCCCCTGCCGATTCGCCGGTGCCGCGACCCTCCCGCCGCGCACCGCACTGCCCACCCTTGTACCCCTATCGGCTCGATCAGGCAACCCCGCCACCCCCGCCACTTCCCAGCGCGGCCCGCGACGCTCCCGCCACACGCCCCGGTTCGACCCAATCTATCTTACGCGATGTCCCCCCTCCGGTTCAAGGCCGCCCTGAAGGCGAACACGGCCGCAAAAATCCCGCACAGCACCAGCACGATGCACGGGCCGCTGGAAAGGTGGCCGACCTCCAGGCTCAGCACCAGCCCGCCGAGCGTTCCGATAAGCCCCACCGCCAGCGACGCGGCGATGACCTGGCCCAGCCGCTGGCTCAAGAGCGCCGCCGTCGCGCCGGGGATCACCAGCAGCGCCGAGACCAGCACGATGCCCACCAGGCGGATCGACATCACGATCGCCACGCTCAGCAGCACCAGCAGCAGGTAGTAGATCATGCCCGTGGGCACGCCCGAGACGCGGGCGGCGGTCTCGTCGAAGGCGAAGAAGATCATCTCCTTGGCCAGCAGGGCCATGACCAGCACGACGGCGGCGGCCAGGGCGATGGCCGTGTACATGTCCGCCGCCGAGACGTTGGTCAGCGAGCCGAACAGCAGCGTCTCGAAGCTCGGCCGCGCCTCGGCCAGGCCGAAGATGCGCCGGTACCACGCGTGCTCGTGGAGCATCACGGACACGTCGGCCAGCAGCACGCCCAGGGCCATGGCGCCGGCGAGCATGATGCCGATGGCCGTGTCGGTCTCGAGCTGGCGTCGTCGCGAGAGCACGCCGATCATCACGCCCGTGCCGACGCAGAACGCGAGCACGAGCAGGTCCTGGGCGCGGGTGGCGACGACGCCCACGAGGATCGCCAGCCCCACCCCGCCGAACCCCGCGTGGCTGATGCCCTGCCCGATGAACGCCATGCGCTTGAAGACGACGAGCACCGACAGCAGCGAGCAGACGACGGCGATCGCCAGGCCGGTGATAAAGGCTTGGCGGAAGACGGCGTAATTGACGAGGTAGTCGAGGCTCTGCATGAGGAGAGGGGTCAGGGGTCAGGGGGTTGACGCTACGGCATGTGCGGCTAACGCCCGTCCTAAGCGAGTCCGCGAGCGAAGGTCGGGATGTCTGATTTCCGCATTCTGCATTCTGCATTCTGCATTTGCTACCCCCTCCTCCCCAGCACCGGGCGGATCTCGTGCTCGAAGACTTCCGTGAGCACCTCGGGCGTCAGGCCTTCGGGGGCCGCGTGGTAGTGGATGGACTGCTTGAGGCAGGCGACGCGGTTGCAGCCGGCGGCGATGGCCTGGAGGTCGTGGCTGACGATGACGACGGTGAGCTCGAGCGATTCGTGCAGGTCGTGGATGAGCTGGGCGAACTGCTGCTGGCCGACCTCGTCGACGCCGACGAGCGGCTCGTCGAGCAGGAGGATGCGCGGCCGGGCGACCAGGGCGCGGGCGATGAACAGGCGCTGCTGCTGCCCCCCGGAGAGGCTGCCGACGGGCTCGTGGCGCAGGTGGTCGATGCCGACGCGCTGCATGATCTGGTCGGCATAGTCGCGGTCGGCGCGGGACAAGCGTCGCAGCAGCCCGGTCTTGCCCACCAGGCCCATGCGCACGACCTGGGTGGCGGTCAGCGGGAAGCGCCACTCGACGTCGGCGCGTTGGGGCACGTAGCCGATGATGTCCCCGCGTCGGCAGGCCTGGGCGGGGCTCATGCCCATGACGTGGACCTGCCCGGCGTAGCCCGTGATCAGGCCGAGGATGATCTTGATGAGCGTGGTCTTGCCGGCGCCGTTGGGGCCGATGATGCCCAGGTTGCAGCCGTGCTCGACGTGGAGGGTCACGTCCCTGAGCGCGAGGGTGCCCTTGGCCTGCCGGCCGTCGAGCACGCGCGGAGGGTAGCGGTAGCTGACGTTCTCGAGGCAGATGGCATCGCGCTCGGCGTCGTGATGGATCATCGAGCCGTCGGGCCGCGCGGCGTCGTCGCGATGGGCGTGCTCGTGGGCCATGGTTCAACCACCGTGTTGCTGACCTTTGAATGGTCGCTTTCACTGCAGGTCGGGGGGGGCCACGGCTTGTCCCGAAGGGCAAGCCGTGCGCTTGCCGATGATCGCACGGCTTGCCGCTTGGCGGTCAAGCCGTGGCACCCCCGATGCGCCGGATCCCGGTGAAGTTGACCATTCAAGGGTCAATAATCGTGTTCGTTCGTGTTCACTCCTGGCTTGGTACCCCTTGTCCCTGCACCAGCGTGGCGAGGTTGGAGCGCATCATGGCCTGGTAGCTGTCGTAGCCGTCGCGGTCGGGGTGGCCGATCGGATCCAGGCGCAGCACCTGGACGCCGGTCTCGCGTTGCAGGGCGCGGACGGCGGCGTCGGGGAACTGCGGCTCGGCGTAGACGACGTCCAGCTCGTGGGTGCGGACGGCGTTGATGGCGGCGCGGAGGCGGGCGGGCACGACCTCGCCGCCGGGGCTGAGCTCGACCGGTGTCAGGTGGGCGACGACCTCGAGGCCGTAGCGCTCCGCGAGCAGGTCGAAGGCGTTGTGAAAGGTCACGAGCTGACGACGGGGCACGTCGGCCAGGGCCTGCTCATGCTCGGCGTGCAGCCGGCGAAGGGACTCGGCGACGGCGGCGGCGTTGCCGCGGAAGTGCTCGGCTTGCTCGGGGCGGACGCGGGCGAGCTGCTCGCCCAGGGCCAGGACCCAGCGCTCGGCGAGGACGGGGTCCAGCCAGAGGTGGGGGTTGGGCCCGGCGTGGTGGTGATGATCGTCGTGGTTGTGTGCGTGATCGTGGCTGTGGTGGTCGTCGCGGCCGAGCATCTGGGCCATGGACAGCACGCGGGCGTCGGGGGCGACGCTCGCGGCGGCGCGGTCGGCCCAGGCGTCGAGGCCGAGCCCCACGACGAGGACGATCTCGGCCCGGGCCAGGTCGCGGACGCGGTCCGTGGTCATCTCGAAGCCGTGCGGCGTGGCCCCGGGGGGGACGATCACACCGACATGGCCGTCGGCCTGGTCGCCCACGACCTGGCGGGCGAGGTCGGCCAGCGGGTGGATGCTGGCGACGATGCGCAGGCGCGCGTCATCGGGCTCGGCCCGGTTGCAGCCGGTGCCGGCCGACATCACCGCCGCGGCGAGCGCGGCCAGCAGCAGCGTCGCCCGTTTGGCTGCTCGCGTCCGAAACATGGTCAAGCTCCTGATCGTGCCCGGCGCATAAATGATAACACGTTCTCACTAACAATGCAGCCACGGGCGGTGGGGGCGTCGGATTCTGCTTTTAAGGGTTTATTTACAGCATGGTCGGGCATGGGCCCCGGCCGCGTCGACCCGGCAAGCGGGGTTGATCGCCATGTGGCCCGGGCTACACTTCCGCTCTGCCGAACCCGCGTCGGAGGTTGATCTTGGCCCGCATCGGACTCCTCTCCGACTCCCACGGCCACGCGGCGACGACGCGGCGGGCGGTCGCCCTGCTGCTCGAGCATGGCGTGGATCGACTCGTGCACCTGGGCGACGTGGGCACCGCCGACGTCCTGGACGCCCTGGCGGTCAAAGCCAACGGCGGCGACGGGCAGATGCCCGCCCACGTGGTGTTCGGCAACACCGACTGGGACGTGCAGATGCTCGGCCGGTATGCCCGGGACCTGGGCCTGAGCGTGGACCATCCGCTGGGGATGCTCAGCCTGGACGCCGGGCAACTGGCGTTCTGCCACGGCCACGACACGCAGGCGATGGGCCAGGCGCTGACGGCCGGGGTCCGCTGGCTGTGTCACGGGCACACGCACCAGGCCAGCGACACGCGGCAGGGCGCGACGCGGATCATCAACCCCGGAGCCCTGCACCGGGCGCGGCGCCACAGCGTGGCGGTGCTGGACACGGACGCGGACGAGCTGACACTGCTGGACGTGCCCGCCTCGTGACGGACCTGCTAAGCTTGCCTTGAAAGAGTGTGCCTCATGGCTGAGCGTCAGAACACGGACACGATCGACGGCCTGACGGTGCGCCCGTTCCAGGCCGACGACCGGTCCGCGGTGGCGCGGCTGTACACCGAGGGGCTGCTGGCCGGGCAGTTGGCGGCCAACGACACGGGGGCGGACATCGACAACATCGAGCAGGCCTACTTCGACGACCCGCGGCACCATTTCTGGATCGCCGAGGTGCAGGGGCAGGTCGTGGGGATGATCGGCGTGGGCTCGGACGAGCGCGACACGGCCGAGATCCGCCGCCTGCGCGTGGACCCGGCGTACCAGGACACGCCGATCGCCCGGGCGCTGCTTCAGACGGCGGTGGCGCACTGCCGGCATCACGGATATCTCAAGGTCGTGCTGGACACGCGCTTCGAGCCCGAGGCCGCGGTGAGCCTGTTCGACCATGTGGGCTTTCAGCACCATCGGACCAAGACGATGCACGGCAAGGAGCTGCTGGAGTTCTTCCTGGACCTGTATCGCCGGCCGGAGCGTGAGAACGATTGACCTGCTCGCGGCCCCACGCCATGACGACTGACGCGCCGCCGTTGACCGCCGCCCAGGAGGAGATGCTCGAGAAGGGCATTGCGCAGTTCAATGCCGGGCAGTGGTTCGAGGCGCATGAGACGTGGGAGGACTTGTGGGGCGAGCTGCCGGGCGGGCCGCGGCGCAAGTTCGTGCAGGGGTTGATCCAGTTGGCGGTGGCGCTCGAGCACACGCGGCGGGGCAACCCGCGAGGGGCGTTGATGCTGCTGGCGCGGGCGGGCAAGCGGTTCGGGACCGAGGCGCCGGCACGGGATCTGGGCATCGACGGCGCCGCGCTGCAGAAGGCGGTCAACGAGCTGCTGCGGCCGCTGCACGATCTGCCGGCCGAGGCGCTGCGGCCGCGGGCGTGGCGGGGGGCGGCGCGGGGGCAGGTGCTGCCGGTGGACCTGAGCGCGGCGCCGCGGGTTGAGCGCGACGGTGGGTAAGAACGTGTGTGACAAGGGTGCCACGCAACGCCGTGAACTTCGGTTGTAGGGTGGGTAGAGCGCAGCGAAACCCACCAGCTCGGTCGAGGATCCACGACGTTCGTGGTGGGTTTCGCTTCGCTCTACCCACCCTACGGTCGAGCCCCGGCCGCAAAGTTCACGGCGTTG
>SLDI01000328.1:0-9760 GCA_007125385.1 Phycisphaeraceae bacterium
AACCCCTAACCCCTAGCCCCCCCATGACCCAAGCCTCCCTGCCCGTGCACGTCGACGACCCGGTCAACGCCTGCATCCTCGCCGTGGCCGAGGATCGCGTCCAGGGCTTCGCCGAGCGCCCGTTCCACCGCATCAGCGAGCTGGCGGGCGTCGAGCTCGACGTCGTGCTGGAGCGCATCGCCGCGATGCTCCGCGCTGGCGTCATCCGTCGCGTGCGCCAGACCGTGCTGGCCAACAGCCTCGCCCCCGGGGCCCTGGTCGCCTGGCGCGTCCCGGCCGAGCGGCTCGACGCCGCGTTCGACTGGATGTTTCAGCGGGATCCGTTCACGGGGCATGTGGTGATTCGCTCAACGGACGCCGACAGCCCCGGGGCGCGGTATCGCCTGTGGACGACGCTGAAGGTGCCCCAGGGCTTCGACATGGACGAGCACTGTCGGTTGCTGATGCGCCACACGGGTGCTGAGACCTATCGCCTCATGCCGGCGAAGAAGCTGTTTACGCTGGGGGTGGGTCACGTGCGTCGGCGGGGCCTTGAGCCCGGGGCGCGGGCCGATGAGCCGGGCCGGGCCATCGACGCGACGGTGATCGAGTTGACGGAGCTTCAGTGGCGGGTGCTGGCGGCGCTGAAGCGGGAGTTTGAGCCTGGCGAGATCGTCGCCGAGCCTTGGGCCGCCCGCGCCGCCGAGGCGGGCGTGGACGAGGCGACGTTTGTGCGCGTGGCGCGGGAACTGGACGAGCGCGGGGTGGTCGGCCGGTTCTCGACGTTCCTGGAGCACGCCAAGCCGGTGGCCGGGGGCCAGCGTGTGACGCGCTTCAACGCCCTGTTTCACTGGCGTGTCCCGCCCGGGCGTGAGCTGGAGGCGGGCAAGGAGGTCGGCCGCCACCACATCATGACCCACGCCTACTGGCGCGAGGGCGGGCCGGAGTTCTGCGACGTGAACATCATGGGCGTGGCGCACGGGCTGGACAAGGACGTCGTGCTCGCGCACAAGGCCGCCATCGACGAGCACCTTCGCGAGGCGGGCATCGACGTGCAGTACACCAACGTCTTCTGGGGCGGGCGCAGCGAGATCAAACCCAGCGAGATCCTGCCGGCCGCCTACGAAAGCTGGTGCGCGACGATGGGCGTGGATGTCGACGCGATGCGGGCGCGGTGATGGTTGTTGCGCAAGCGCTGCCGTCGCTTAACGGTAGTACTCGACGATCAGGTTCATGTTCACGTCGAACGGAACCTGCTCGTGCGTCGGCACCGCCAGCACGCGGGCGGTCAGCGTCGACGGGTCGAAGCTCAGCCACGTCGGCACGTCGTGGCCGGGCAGCGACTCCATGTTGTCGCGCACGTACTTCTGCGACTGCTCCTTGATGCGGATCTCGTCGCCCGGCTTGACCTGGTAGCTCGGCCGATCGGTCTTGCGGCCGTTGACCAGCAGGTGCCCGTGGGCCACGAGCTGACGCGCCTGCCAGATTGTGCGCGCCCAGCCCAGCCGGCGGATCGTGTTGTCCAGGCGGCGTTCCAGCAGCCGCAGCAGGATCTCGCCCGTGTTGCCGCGCGTGCGGTTGGCTTCGTCCACGTAGAGGCGGAACTGCTTCTCCATCACGTTGTAGTGATAGCGCAGCTTCTGCTTCTCGTTCAGGCGCAGGCCGTAGTCGCGCAGGCGTCGGCCGCGGAAGCCGTGCACCCCCGGCGGGTTGAGCTGGCGCTTGGTGGTGTGCTTGGGAACGTCGGCGATGGGCACGCCGACACGACGCGAGAGCTTGACCTTCGGGCCCGTGTAGTTGGCCATGTTTCAGACCGCCCCGCGTTGACGGGACGCCTCTTTGCGGCTCGGCCGCGGCTGCGGCTCCGCCCGGTTCAAAGAAGTCCAGGGCCACGCCGGCCCAGGTGAGCCACGTATTTAACCACCCCGGCCCCCCGTCGTCAAGTCGAACCGCCAGCCGCTCGCGGCTTCGCGAAGCCTCCCCAACCCTTCAACCACCGCCACCCCGCACCACCTCAACCAACTCCGGCGGCACGCCGATGTCCGCCACCACCACCCGCCCGGCAAATTCCGCCGCGCCCGGCTCATCAAATATCGACTTGTACGCCGCGAACGTCACCGTCACGTCCGCCCGCACCGTCGCGTTGCTCGGCCGTCCGCTCTGGCAATCCAGCCCCGAGGGCACGTCCACCGCCAGCACCCGCGCCCCGCCGGCCCCGGCGTCGTTGCTCCGCTCAATCGCCCCGGCGACCGGCTCCCGGACCTGCCCGCGAAAACCCGTGCCCAGCAACGCGTCAACCACCAACGCCGCGCCCTCAAGCGATGGCAACCGCCCCGCCTGCTCCACCACCACGATGCCCAGCCCCATCCGCCGACATATCTCCGCGTTGATCGCCGCGTCGCCCGTCAGCTCGCTCGGGGCCTTGAGCGCCACGATGCGCACGGCCGCGCCGCGGTTGTGCAGGTGGCGGGCGATGACGTACCCGTCGCCGCCGTTGTTCCCCCCGCCGGCGAGGACGACGGCGCCGCGGCCCGCGCCCCGGGCAAGCTCCGCCAGCGCCACCTCCGCGGCGTTGCGCCCGGCGTTCTCCATGAGGATGATGCCGGGCATCGCCAGGTGCTCGATCGCCAGGCGATCCAGCTCGCGCACCTGGGCGCACGTCAACGTCGGGCCAGGGGGCTCGTGGTCCATCATGCAAGCTTATCCGCCCAGGGCCTGGCCGTGGCCGGGCGCCTTCGCCGTGGCGGGGGCGTCAGAACCCCGGCGGGGTCTGCTGTGGGTCCATGTGCCCGGCCTGCTCCAGGTTCACCGCCATGCGCACCAGCTCCGCCAGGCTCGCCGCTCCCATCTTCTCCATCACGTGGGCGCGGTGGACCTCGATCGTCTTCTGGCTCAGGTCCAGGTCCGCGGCGATCTGCTTGTTCAGCCGGCCCTGGACCACCAGGTCCAGCACCTGCCGCTCGCGTGGCGTCAGCGCGTCGTAGCGGCGCTTCAGCTCACCCATGTTCGCCTCGGTCGCCTGCTGCTGCTCCTGCCGACGCAGCGCCTGGCGGATCCCGCCCAGCAGCACCTGGTCAGAGAACGGCTTCTCGATGAAGTCGAGCGCCCCGGCCTTGATCGCCCGCACCGCCAGCGGCACGTCTCCGTGGCCGGTGATCATCAGCACCGGCAGGCCGATCCCCTTCTTGTTGAGCTCGTCCTGCAAATCAAGCCCGCTCATGCCCGGCAGACGCACATCCGCCACCAGGCAGCCGCGCGGCGCGTGGTCGAACTGCGTGATCCGCTCGAGAAACTCGTCCGCCGTACCGAACGCCTCGACGCGATGGCCGACCGATCCGATCAACCACGTCAGCGAATCACGCATCGCCGCGTCGTCGTCCACCACGTAAACCGTCGGCTGTGCAGACATCCATTCCCGTTTCATGGGCTGTTGCAGATCAGACACTGGACCGGTCAGTTTTATTATCGAAGATTCTAGCCTTGCGCCTTCTGCCTTTAAACCCGTCGGGTGTCGCCACGGTGGCACCGAGGATCGGTGAAAATGGGGCGGCCACAACCAGACCCCTTCGCCGGGGCGGTTCACCAGGGATCACGGTGCCTGTTTCCCGGCGGCCTCGCGGCCAGTGCGTAAACTTGGCGCTCACGCGTTCTTATCGATCCGGTCCAGGCCCGGCGTCACTGCTCGTCGGTCGTCGGCCGCACCGGCAGGCGCACGGTGAAGCTCAGCCCGGGCCCCGGGTCGTTGCGCGCGGCAATCAGCTCGCCGCCATGCGCCTCGACAATCGATCGGCTGATGGTCAGGCCCATGCCCATGCCGCGGCTCTTGGTCGAGTAGAAAGGCTCGAAGACCCTGTTCAGGTCCGCCGAATCGATCCCCGGGCCCGTGTCGCTGACCTGCAGCGCCACGGCGTGCGGCCCCTCGCGGCGGGTGCGCACGGTGACCTGCCGCCGGCCCGGCTCCACGTCCGCCATCGCGTCGATCGCGTTGCGAATCAGGTTCAGGATCACCTGCTCGATCTGGATCGTGTCGACGATCACCGCCGGCAGGTCGTCAGCCAGCTCCAGCTCCAACTCCACCTCCTGGTGGCGCAGCTCCACCTCGATCAGCTCCGCCACCTCCTCGATCAGGGCGGTCAGCGCAATCGCCGTGCGCTCCGGCTCGCGCTTGCGCACGAACTGGCGCATCCGCCGGATGATCTGCCCGGCCCGCTGGCTCTGGGCGTCGACGCGCGACAGCAGCTCGTCGAGCTCGGCCATGTCGAAGCGCCCGCTGCGCAGCCGCCGCAGCCCGCCCTGCACGTAGCTGCCGATCGCCGCAAGCGGCTGGTTCAGCTCGTGCGCCAGCTCCGAGGCCATCTGCCCCATGGTGCTCAGCCGCCCGACGTGCGCCAGCTCCGCCTCGCGCTGCCGGGCCAGGCGTTCGGCCCGCTGCTGCTCGGTGATGTCGCGCTGGATCGCCACGAAGTGGGTGACGCGCCCCGACTCGTCGCGCACGGGCGTGACGTGCCAGTGCAGGATGAAGCGCTCGCCGTTCTTGCGGTAGTTGTACGTCTGGCCCTCGAAGCGCTCGCCACGCGCCAGCGACTGCTTGAGCCGGTCCAACTCCCGGCGGCTGGTCTCGGGCCCCTGGAGAATGCGCGGCGTCTTGCCGTACACCTCCTCGAGCGTGTACCCGGTCATCTGCGTGAAGGCGTGGTTGGCGTAGCGGATGCGCGGCCCGGGCGGGTCGAGCTCGGCGTCGGTGATCAGCACCGCCTCGCCCACCTGCTCGATCGCCGCCTGGATCAGGCGCAGGTGCTGAAGCGCCTCGTAGTGGCGCGTCACGTCGCGCGAGACGGATATGATCTCCAGCACCTGCCCGGTGTCCGCGTCGGTGATGGCCTTGCTGACCGTCTCCAGCCAGACGTAGTGGCCATCGCGGTGGCGCATGCGGTAGATGGTCGTGACCTGTTCCTCGCCCTGCTGGAGGGCGGCGAGCGACCGGCCGGCGGTCTGCACGTCGTCCGGATGGATCTTGTCGAGGGCGGACTCGCCGATGAGATCCTCCGGCTCATAGCCCACCAGCGTCCGCGAGGCCGGCGACACGTACTGGTAAACCCCATCAGGCGAGTGCAGGGCAACCTTGTCGTTGGCGTGCTCGGCGACCAGGCGGTAGCGCTGACGGCACTCGCGCAGCGCATGCTCACACTGCCGCCGCGCGGCGGTCTCGCCTTCCAGCCGCGCCTGCGCGTCCGCCAGGCGTCGCTCAAGCTCGCGTCGTTCGTCGGCGCCGTTTGTCTCGCGGACCGGGTTGTCGCGCTCGGCAGTCATGGACCTCCCGACAGGCAATCCAACGATACGTGCAGTGCCATGGCCCGGCTTGCAGCGTTGTTGGAAAAACCCCCTACGGGTTAACCCCACGCGGCTAGCCCGAATCGTTCGCAATCATCACCCCGACACGGCGGACAGCAGAGGTAAAACATGCCTGAATATCATCTTGGAACGTGTGGGGCAAGCCCTCCTCGGGGTGCCACCCAACCCGCCGTGGAGTGCGTCTGAGACAAATCTGAGGTGCACCTGGCACCCTTGTCACACCCTTGTCACACAGGTTCTTACACGAATCCGGATGATTCCCGGCGCGGGCGCCGCGTCCAAGCCGCGCCTCGTGACTGTGTGTCCGTGCACCCCATCATCCGGGCCAGTCCGTGTGGCTGGGGCCAGGGGCGGCCTTGCTCCGGCGGGCGAAGCGGGGGATACTTGCCGTCGGCGCCGCGGAAGCGCCGATCCGGCCGGGCCGACGGGCGTCCCTGCGACGCCCGGGCGGCCATGCCGCGGGTTCGATTCCCGTCGCGGCCGATTGCCCCGGATCACCGGCCTGCACGCAGGCGGTCGGCCGACGTCCCGGGCCCTTGCCTCCCCCCGCCGACCGCCGCAGCCAGGTCCTGCCATGATTCCACGCGAGCCCGCCCGCAGCCCCCAGATGGGCTATCTCTACATCCCACCCTACCGCGTCCAGGGCATCTCCATCGCCGGTGAGCAGACCGTCGTCCACGTGCCCGAGCTCGACGTCTGCTTCGACATCGGCTCGGCGCCCAAGCCCGTGCTCACCGCCGACCACGTGGCGCTGTCGCATGGCCACATGGATCATGCCGCCGCCCTGGCCTACTACTTCTCGCAGCGCCACTTCCAGGGCATCGGCACGGGCACGCTCGTGTGCCACCCCGAGCTCGAGAAGCCCGTGCGCAACGTCATGACCGCCTGGATCGACCTCGAAGCCCAGCGCACACCCTACAACGTCGTCGCCCTGGCGCCGGACGAGCAGCTGGAGATCAAGAACAACATCTACCTCCGAGGCTTCGAGACTTCTCACACCGTGCCGTCGCTGGGCTTTACCGTCATCGAGCAGCGCTCCAAGCTGCGGCCGGAGCTGGCGGACCTGCCGCAGGAGCGCATCGTCGAGCTCAAGGCCCGCGGCGAGCCGATCACCCACACGCTGGAGATTCCGCTGGTCGCCTACACGGGCGACACGATGTGGGGGGCGCATTTCGAGCGCCCCGACCTGCTCGAGGCGCGCATCATCATCACCGAGTGCACGTTCCTCGAGCCCGGCCACCGCAGCCGTGCGGCCGTGGGCAAGCACCTGCACCTGGACGACATCGTGAACCTGCTCGAAGCGTCGAGCGCCGAGGCGGTGGTGCTCACGCACCTGTCGCGGCGCACGCACATCGGGCAGGTGCGCAAGGCGCTGGACCAGGTGATTCCGGACCATCATCGCCAGCGCGTGCTGGTGCTGATGGACAACCGCACCAACCGCCAGCGCTTCGAGCGCCAACTGGCCGAAGCTGGGCAGCACCAGACCTGAAAGGTGCGGTGACGAGTCTGCTCGGGGTGTCATGATGTGATCGCCGCGGCGACTTCGTCGGCGAAGCGGCGCGCCGCGTTGGCGACGGCGTGGCGCCAGTCGCCGGGGGCGTTCTCAAAGGCGTAGAGCACGCTGCGGCTGGCGGAGACGAGCGCGCCGGTGGTGTCGTCGTGAAAGCAGGCGCGCACGTCCGCGGGGGTGCCCCCCTGGGCCCCGAAGCCGGGCACCAGGAAGATCTGCCGGGCCATGCGCCGGCGCAGCGCGGCGGCGGCCTGGGGCTTGGTCGCGCCGACCACCGCCCCGACCAGGCTGTAGCCCGACGCCGGGCCCACGTGGCCCTGGCCCAGCTCGGCGACCATGTCCGCCACCGCCTCGCTGATGTCGCGGCCGTCGGCGAGCTTCAGGGCTTGAAGCATCTCCCCGCCGGGGTTGCTCGTGCGCACCATGGGAAACAGCCCGCGGCCGTGGGCGGCGGCGGCTTCGATGAAAGGCTGGAGCGAGTCGCCGCCAAGGTAGCTGTGCACCGTCAGCGCGTCGGCGGGGGCGTCGGGCCCGAGGAACGCGGCCGCGTAGTGCCCCGAGCTGATGCCGATGTCGCCGCGCTTGGCGTCGAGGACCGCGACCAGCCCGGCCTGCTGCGCCGCGGCCAGGACGCGGAACATCGCCTCGAAGCCCGGCCCGCGATACCGCTCGAAGCACGCCGCCTGCACCTTCACGCACGGCACGTGCCCGGCGACCGCGTCGATCACCTCCAGGCAGAAACGCTCGATGCCGGCCACGGCGTCGTCGCCGCGCAGCGCGTCGGGCAGCCGCTCGAGAACCGGGTCCAACCCCACGCACACGGGGCCACGCTTGGCGCGGCAGGCGGCGAGCAGTCGGTCGGCGAAGTGTTCGATGGCGCGCTCTCCCAGGCAGGCCGAGCGGTTATAAACCAACGCGGTGCGCCGGGCAAATCCACCCGTTCGGCTTGCCTCAGCCCCGGGGTGCCACCGACGGCTTGCCCGCCAGGGCTCAGGCGTCCCGGCAGCGTGCGAACGTCAACGGTGCTTCGCACACAGCACCCTTGGGGATGCTGTGTGGCACCGCCAAATGCGCTGCACACGCGCCTTCGCGCCCTTCGCCTGCTTCGCTTCTTCGCGGTTGGTCAGTGCCCGAGCCCGGGTCACTTGCCCTCGATCGCCATGGCGCGTGGGAAGAGAATGTTGTTCTCCTTGTGCACGTGCTGGTGCATGTCGTGCTCGAGCTCGGCCAGGGCGTCGAGCATGGCGCGGAAGGTGTTGCACGCACCGTCGGGCGGCTGATACCCGCCGGTCAGCTCGCGCATCCGGGCCAGCGCCGCGCCCGCCTGGTCGTGCTCGTGCTCCATCATGCGCACCGGGTTGCCCAGGCCGCCGCAGTGCGACGCGGCGTCGGCCTGGCCGGCTTCGAGCTGGCGGATCATCGGAAAGAGCACGCGCTCCTCCTTGAGCATGTGCTCGTTGAGCTCGCCGACGAAGCCCGCGAACACCTCGCGCAGCTCGATCAGCCAGGCGTAGGACTGGCCATGCACCGACGCGACCTTGTTGATCAGGCCGGACAGCCGCGGCAGCTCGCGGCGCAGGTAGGCGTGATGCGCCTGCTCGATGTGGCCAGCCAGCTCGGTCAGCGTCGCCTCGTTCCAGTCGCGGGTCGGCTCCTCGGCGGTGTGCTCGGCCGCGGCCAGCAGCTTCGCCACCGTCCCGGCGTCCAGCCCGCGCTCGGCGCATGCCTCGGCCAGCGGACGCTTGCCCCCGCAGCAATAGTCAATGCCCAGGTGCTCGAAGAGGCGCGATCGGCTCGGCCGCTCGGCGATGAGCTGGCCCACGGGGGTGGCGATGTCAATGGCGGTCATGGGGGACTCCTCGGGAAAATTTCGAATTTCGGATTTCGGATTTCGGGTTTGGGATTCGGATGTCGGGCGTGCCGCTTGCGGCTTCGCGAAGCGCTTCGATCACTTCTGCCGGTTGGCCTTGGCGTGGCGGCAGCGCGGGCGATTCGTCGCCATGTCAATGCCGCGTCGCTCGGCCATCTCGCGCCCGACGTCCAGCAGCGCCTCGCGGGCGAGCACCTCGGCGGCGAGCGGAAAGATCACCTCATCCTCCTCGGCGATGTGGCGGGCATAGGCCTGGCGCAGCTCCGTCAGCGTCTGCTTGAGCTCCGTCAACGGCTCGGCCTCCAGCGCGCCCTCCTCCAGCCAACGCGACATCAGCTCCGCGACACGCTCGTGCAGCGCCTCAGCCTTGTCGTGCTCTGCCTCGAGGGCTTCGATGCGGCGCACGGCCTCGGCCACGCGCGGGTCGTCACTGTGGCGGCGCATGGCCGGGAACAGCGCCTGTTCCTCGTCGAGCGTGTGGTGCGGCGCGGCGTTGGTGAAGTAGCGCAGGGCGGCGTCGGCGGCGTCGCGCTGCTCCTGGCTGAGCTTGCCGCCGGCGCCTTCCTCGGCGACGCGCAGCAGCAGGCCGAGGAACTTTTCAATCCGCCGGTGGCAGTCCATCAGCACGCGGATGGGCTCGTCGAAGTTGGCCAGCGGTCCTTGTCCGATGCTCAGGGGCATGTCGGTCTCCAAGGCGGGGGTTAAAATAGATATTCAGGCGCCGTTGTCTTGACAGAAGCGTAACGATGGTTAAATTGTATGTCAAGAGTTGTATGTCCGGAAATCTGGATATAGGCCCTGTTCTCGTGAGCCATCAGCCGCAGACATCACGCCCGCCCGGCCCGATTTTCGGCGCAACTTCCGAAAATAACTCATCTTACGTCGTAATCGCGGTGTCTGGCGGCCACGGCTTTCGGTGCCACACAGCAGGCCGGAGGCCGGGGTGTGCGATCGACCAAAGACGCCCGCCGCACACAGCACCCTTCGGGATGCTGTGTGGCACCCACAACGTACCGCAACGGCCTGAGGAGGCCCGCCGATGACCTGCG
>SLDI01000057.1:0-9652 GCA_007125385.1 Phycisphaeraceae bacterium
CTCGGCCAGGGCCTCCAACGGCGCGCTGTTGATGATCCCCGCCAGCCAGTCGTGCCGACCGTCGGCCATACCCCTTCAGTTTAGGCCGTGGCCGAAAAGAGGTGCCACCAGCGGCCCGCCCGCCGCCGTCACGCCCGCGACCGGTAGCCTGCTAACATGACGCGCTGGAGCCTGAAGGAGCCTGCCGCCATGATCGACGATGCTCGGATCCTGGAAACCGCCCGAAGCCTCGTCGATCAGGTCGGCGTCGGATGCCTGAGCACCGTGGGCCCGGGCGACCGTCCCCACGGCCGCTACATGGCCGCCGTGACACGCAACGACACCCTGCAGTGGCTCTACAGCCTCAGCGCCCAGGCCACGCGCAAGGTCGAGCACGTGCGCCATTTCCCTCATGTCTGCTGGCTGTTCGCCACGGCCGACTACCAGGACGTGGTGACGCTGCATGGCCGGGCGAGCATTCAGCCGACCTCGGAGATGCCCAGCTCCGTGTACCACCGCCTGATCGAGTTCGCCCAGCCCTACGCCGTCAACGTGACGACCGACCCGCACCATTACCACTTCGAGGCGATCGTCACGCGCGTCGAGTCCGTCGAGCTGCTGGCGCCGCACCTGAGTCTGACCTCGCCGCGGCTGGTGCAACTGGAGTAACCGCGCGCAAGATAATCCCCCTCCCGCCCGGCCGGGGCCGCGACTATACTGGCACGCTCCGCCGACAAGAGGAGGATCGCGCATGTCCGCCACCGCTTCACCGGGCGCCATCGACCTGCCCGAGACCGGCCTGATCGTGGGCTGGGCCAACACCGACATCACCCCCGATCGGCCGGTCGTCATCGTCGGCCAGTTCTACGCCCGCGTCTCCGAGGGCGTGCTCGACCCGATCACCGCCACCGCCATGGCGTTCGAGTCGCGCCGCGAGGGAGCGACCGTTGCCGCAGGCGTCATCGTCAGTTGCGACGTCGTCTCGATCCCCGATGGCTTTCGCGAGATGGTCCGCCGGCGCGTCGCCGACGAGCTGCCCGAGCTGGACCCCCGGCTGATCATGCTCAGCGCCACGCACACCCACACCGGGCCCAACGCGCGCGTCCCCGAGTCCGACGCGGAGCGCCCCGCCACGGCGGCGATGCCCGGCGACGCCGGCGTCGAGCTCGACGTCATGGACGCCGCAGACTACGCCCGCTTCGCCGCCGACCGCGTCGCCGGGGCGATCGTCCAGGCCTGGCGCACGCGCGCGCCAGGCGGCATCGGTTTCGGCCTGGGGCACGCCACCGTCGGCTACAACCGCCGCATGTGCTTTGAGAACGGTCAGACGCGCATGTACGGCAACCCCGCCGACCCCGCCTTCAGCCACGTCGAGGCGGGCTCGGAGACCAGCGTCAACTGCCTGTTCACCTGGGACCGCGCCGAGCGCCTGACCGGCGTGATCGTCAACCTGACCTGCCCCTCGCAGGTCAGCGAGCACGAGTTCAGGATCAGCGCCGACTTCTGGCACGAGGCCAGGCAGGAACTGCGGGCGCGTCTGGGCAACGACATCCACATCCTGCCGCAGGTCTCGCCCGCCGGCGACGTGACGCCCGCCCGGCCGACGACCATGGTCGACTTCCGCGCCCAGCAGCGGATGTGGCGGCTGATGGGCGTGGACCAGCGGCGCGACATCGGCCGACGCATCGCCACCGCCGTCGCCGACGTGTTGCCCTACGCCCGCCGCGAGGTCGAGTGGGATCCGCCCGCCGCCCACCGCGTCGACGACATCGAGCTGACCATGCGCAAGCTCACCCAGGCCGACGTCGACGAAGCCCTCGCCGAGGCGGACAAGGCCGAGCAGGAATATGAGAAGCTCAAGCGGGAGCTCGAGGCCAACCCCGAGCTGCGCCAACAGCCGCGCTGGTACCGCCCGATCTCCCAGGCCTACCGGCGGATGAACTGGAACCGGGGCGTGGCCCTGCGCTACGAGCAGCAGCAGAAGCACCCGAAGCTGCCGGTCGAGATCCACGTGATCCGTCTGGGCGGCGTGGCGTTCGCCTCCAACCCCTTCGAGTACTACCTGGACTTCGGCTTGCAGATCAAGGCCCGCTCCAAGGCCGTGCAGACCTTCCTCGTCCAGCTCGCCGGCCGGGGCACCTACCTGCCCACCGCCCGCGCCGCGGCCGGAGCCAGCTACGGCGCGGTGCCCGCCTCCACGCCCATCGGGCCCGAGGGGGGCAAGGAGCTGGTCAACTGGTCCGTCGACGCCATCAACGCGTTGTTCGAGCAAGCGGCCGCCGAACGCTCCACCACCGCCGAGACCGCCGCGGCGTTCAGCTAGCCCGCCTTCGTCGGATTCCCGGCCGGCGCCACTCAACGCCGTGAACTATTCGATGGCGGCGCTGATGTAGGGTGGGTAGAGCCAAGCGAAACCCACCACGATGCTCGTAGATCCAGAGCAAGACTGGTGGGTTTCGCTTCGCTCTACCCACCCTACATCAATCGTTCACGACGTTACGTGGCACCCAGCAGTCAGTACTCGCCGGCCCGCGCCCCCGCCGACGCCGGCGCGGTCTCGTCCTGCTGGGCGTCGTCATACTCGCCCACGAGCTCGATCTGCACCTGGCTGACCTTGAACCCCGTGCGCTGCTCGATCTGCTCGAGCACCTGCCGCGGGATCAGGCTTACGACCTGCCGGCTCAGGTCGTGCGGGGCGTCGGCCACCTCGCCGCTGTGCCGGCAGCGCAGGTGCACGTGCTCCTCGTCGTTGACGTCGTACCGCGCCGAGCCGTTGGCCCCGGCCCCCGGGAGCTTGCGCACCAGCTCCGCCCGGCAAAGGGCCTCGAGCGTGTTGTAGACCGTCGCCAGGCTCATGCCCGGCAGCCGGTGCGCGACGATGCGGTACAGGTCGTCGGCCGTGGGGTGGTCCTGCGCCGCGGCCAGCGCCTCGTAGACCGCCTTGCGCTGCCGGGTGCAGCGCAGGCCGGCGGCGGCAAACAGCGATTCAACGTTCATGCGAGCCATGGCCTGGCAATCTCCGGATCCGCGGCGCGGTGGTTCTTATCCTACGGCCGCGCGGCGGCCCGTTCCACCCGCTCCCGCCCGGCACCGCCGCACCTCAGATTTGCAGCAGACGCAGGCGACGGTGGGTTGGGTGCCACTGGCGGCTCGTCCGCCAGTGCCTTGACGTCGCGTACGGCGTGGGTGGTTCGATCACGCGGCACGCGTTATTTGCAGCGTCGATGGGCTGCGGTGCGCCTAGGCACTGGCGGGCAAGCCGTCAGTGGCACCCCGATCATCGAACGCCTGCCCCACACCGTGCCGGGGGCTTCGGGCTCCACGGTCGAGCGCGCAGAGCATCCTTCGGCCCCCGGGCACCGGGTCGGGTGCCGCTTCTCAGACCGCCTCGGCGGCCGCCTCGCCCACCTCGACCTCCCGGCCGCCGGCCTCGGCGCTGCGGTAGATGCCGTCGAGCATCTGCTGGACCATCAGCCCGTGCTCCGCCGGGGCCAGGCTGGGCTTGTCGTGCAGCACGTGGTCCACGAAGTTCCGCAGCTTCATCTCGAACATCTCCGGGAACCCCGCCTTGGGCACGAACCCCGGGGCGACGTTCACCATGTAGCCGTTCTGGTCCGTGTAAAGCTCCGTCTCCTCCCACTGGCACCCGCCCCTGGAGCCCATCAACTGGAAGTCCCAGACGTTCTGCTTGATGTGCCCGGCGAACATCGCCTCGACGTGCAGCACCGCGCCGTTCTCGAAGCGGATGTGACCCGCCGCCAGGTCCTCGACCGTGTACGTCTTGTGGTCCCAGTTCGGCCACTGGCTGACGACCTGCGACGGTCGGTCGCCGATGTCCGTCCAGGCCGAGCCCACGGCCGCGACCGGCCGGGGCGAGCCCATCACGTAGTGCGCCGTCTCGAGCACGTGCACGCCGATGTCGATCAGCGGCCCGCCGCCCTGCAGGTCCTTGCGCCCGAAGACGCCCCAGTTGGGGATCCCCCGCCGGCGCAGCGCCTGGACCCGGCCGAAGCGCACCTCGCCCAGCACGCCGTCGTCGTACGCCCGCCGGAGCACCTGCGTCTTGGGGTGGTAGCGGAACTGGAAGCCGATCACGATCTTCCTGCCCGCCGCCCGCGCCGCGTCGATCATCGCCTGGGCCTGCTCGGCGTTCATCGCCATGGGCTTCTCGACGATCACATGGGCGCCGGCGTTGCTGGCGGCGATCGACGCCGGGGCGTGCACCCCGTTGGGCGTGCAGATGTTCACCGCCTCCGGCTCGACCTTGGCGAGCATCTTGTCGTAGTCCAGGAAAAGCTGATCCTTGCGGTAGCCGAACGTCTCGGCCTTGTCCGCCAGCGCCTTTTCGCTGATGTCGGCCAGGGCGACGACCTCGACCTCGTCGATCTTCTCCAGGGCGCGGATGTGGGTGTTGGCGATGCCGCCGGCGCCGATGAACGCCATGCGCAGCTTCCTGGATTTGCCGGTGCCGGACGCGGGTCTGGCCATGTGGGGGTTCTCCATCCTGAAAAAAGGGGTTATCCGGCGATTATCCAGCGCCCCGCCAGGCCGTGCAACCCGGGCCGGCGGCCGGGGCCGGTGTTCCCGGGGGCTTGTCTCGCCTTATGAGGCGCGGCGGAGCTGGTCGAGCACGTCGCAGCACATCGGCAGGTAGGCGGCGCCGAAGCGGTGCACGTGCAGCAGCAGCGTGTGCGCCCAGTAGACCCGGCAGCGGTGCTCGAAGTCCGGGCGCAGAGGGTGCCAGCGGGAATAGGCCTCAAAGAACGTCGAGCCGGCGGTGTTGAACAGCCGCAGATACGCCAGTTCGTACTCCGGGTCGGCCAGGGCGGGCTGGGCATCGATGAACGCCGCGAGCCGAGGCCGGGACGGGTGCGTGTCGTCGACCAGGACATTCGTCGCCCAGAGGTCGCCGTGGATCAGCGTCGGCGTGGCCGCCTCGGGCAGGTGGGTGGCCAGCTCGCGGATCAGGGCCTCGACCACCGCCCGGTGCCGCGAGGCGAGCTGGTCGCGCGCCGCCCGGAACTGCGCCTCCAGCCGCGGGCCGAACACGTCCAGCCAGCGCCCCTGCTGATGCGCCGGCTCCAGCGGCGAGCCGAACGCCTCGCCCCCGTGGCGATGCAGCGCCGCGACGTGCTCGGCCAGTTGAAGCTGAAGCTGGTGCTGCCCGGTGGCGCTGAGGCGTGCCGCGGCCAGGTTCGGCGCGGCGATGTGCTGCATGACCAGCCCCGCCACGCCCAGCTCCCCGTCGCTGAAGCACGCCAGCGGCTCGGGCACGGGAAAGGCGGTGTGCTCGCGGTAGTACGCCAGCGCGTCATGCTCGCGCTGAAACGCGTCGACGGCCTCGGGGCTGTCGAGCTTGACGACGAGGCCCGCCGGCTGGCCGTCGGTCTGCCAGAGCGTGACCTGGTGCACCATGCCCCCCTCCAGCCGGCGCACGGCCGTCACCGTCAGGTCATCGCGATGCCAGCGATGCAGCAGCCGCGTCGCCTGGGCGGGGCTCGGGATGGGGCGCGGTGAATCCAGAATGAGGGATTATGAGCGCGCAGCGCCTCGGGGCAAAGCCGCGGCTTCGGAGTCGCGCCCTGCCCCGGTGCGCCTCAGGCCCGCGCGAACATCCGCCGGCGTACGGCCAGCATCAGCCCGCCCAGCGCCAGGCCGGTCCACGCCGCGGCGGGAAGCGGCACGATCGCCGCCCCGCGGATGTTGTCCACCTGGTAGACGTTGCCCAGCCCGTCGTCGTCGTAGGGGTCGCCCGCCTCGGCGAGGCTGTAGTGCGGGTACCAGTTGTAGTTGCTCTTGAGCCCGCGCGCCGTCTCGAAGTTGATGTAGAGAATGTCTTCGAGTGTCAGCGGCAGATCCAGCGCGAAGTCGGGGTAAAGGCTGTTGAAGGTCACGTGATCGAACGCCAGCTCGATCAGCGGCCGATCGTCGGCGCTGCGCATCAGGCGGGCCCAGAGCACGAGCTGCTCGGTCGGGTCGATCTCGCCGTCGTCGATGATCTGCACGTCGTAGTCGTTGCCGACGAGCACGCCGTCGGGCGCCAGCGTGTCGAGGTGGCCGTGCGCCTTTTCGCTTTGCCAGGGGTCGCTGGCGTTGTTGAACCAGTCGCCGGGCAGGTCTTCGCCGTCGCTGCCGTCGAGCCCGATCATCAGCCCGCCGTTGCCCGTCGGGTCGTTGCTGAGGTGGACGTTGTAGTGGGTGCCCGAGCCGAACTCCTGGTCGGGCTCGCCGCTTTCGTCGATGAACGAGTCGCCCCAGAGCTCGATGGAGAAGTACATGTACCGGCTGTCAAAGCCGAACCGGCCTTCGACGATGTCCAGGTACTCGTAGTACTTTTCCGCGGCCAGGTACTCCTGGCCCGGTGTGACGTTGGGGTTCTGCGGGTCCTGCGCCGCCGTGACCCGCTCGTACGCCTGGTCCGTCGGCCGCTCCCATACGCCGGCCTCGTGATCGTCCGCGCCCGCGTCGATGAACCAGTAGTAGTTGCCGTCCGTGGCCAGGAACTGGTTATCCCCGGTCGTCGCGTCCTGGAACGTGTAGAAGTAGGTGGGTGTGAACGAGGCGGCTTGAGCGCCGGCGGCCGCCAGCGCCAGAGCGGCACCGGCCGCGCAGATGCGGGGGAACGTCATGGCTGGATCCTTTCCCTCTCTCCGGGCGAAGCGTTGCGGCTCGGGGCACCGAGCCGCACGACTGCACGCGCAGGCAACGTTAAGTCTACAATCTCCAAGCCGGATTTCCAATGTTTTTTGCCCCTGCGTGTCGCGCGGCGCGGGCGGTCGCGGCGGGCAGCCGACCGGGAACACAGGCGATGCGTGTGATCTATATCGGCTCGGGCGACTTCGGCCTGCCCACGCTCGCGCGGTTGGCCGAGCTCCACGACGTCGTCGCCGTGGTCTCCCAGCCCGACCGACCCGCGGGGCGACGACGACAGCTCACGCCGACCCCCGTCGCCCAGTGGGCCCAGCAGCATGGCCTGAACGTGCTTAAGAGTGACAACGTCAACGAGCCCGCCTTCGTCGGGCGCATCAGCGAGCTTAAGCCCGATGCCGGCGTCGTCGTCGCCTTCGGGCAGAAGCTCAGCCCCGAGCTGATCGCGGCCCTGGGCAAGCTGGCGGTCAACGTCCACGGCTCGCTGCTGCCGCGCTACCGCGGCGCCGCCCCGGTCAACTGGGCCGTGATCAACGGCGAGCGCGAGACCGGCGTGACGGTGATCGGGCTCGCCCAGCGCATGGACGCCGGGGCCATGTACGCCCAGGCCCGCACGCCCATCGCCCCCGCCGACACCGCCGGCGAGGTGCACGACCGCCTGGCGGCGCTGGGCCCGGACCTCGTCCAGGACGTGCTGGCCCGGCTTGAGCGCGGCGAGCTCGAGCCCCAGCCCCAGGATGACACCCAGGCCACCCGCGCCCCCAAGCTCACCAAGGCCGACGGCACCGTCGACTTCGCCCAGCCGGCCGAGCGCGTGCGGGCCCGGGTGCACGGCCTGACGCCGTGGCCCGGCTGCCGGGTCCAGTGGCGCCGCGGCAAGGGGGGTGAGGCGGGCACGCTCACCCTGCGGCGCGTCGAGGCGATGCCCGATGTCCCGGCCGTCATCGCCCAGCGCTGGCCCGACGCCGAGCCCGGCCGCGTGCTCGACGAGCAGCTCGTGATGACCGGCGGCGGGGTCGTTCGGCTGCTCGAGCTCCAGGCCCCCGGCACCCGTGTCATGCCCGCCGACGCCTTCGCCCGCGGCCACGGCCTGGGCCCGGGCGACCGGCTCGCGCCCATCGACGCCTCGCCCGCCGACCCGGCGACGCAGCCGCCGGCTTAGCGCGCACGATATGAGACTCAATCCCTTCGACCCGGGGTTTCGGGGCCGCTGCTCTTGCCCCGGCGGGTCGGCCGAGGCACACTGGAGCAGGGGGATCCGCCGCACACCCGCAGGAGGGACAGGCACATGGCGCGACACCTGAGTTTCGGTGCCTTGGCGATGGCCCTGGCGCTGGTGACGCTTCTGAGCCCGGCGCACGCCAACAACCACCTGCCCGACCCGCTGCCGGCCATCGAGAGCGTGGAGATCGGCCCGCAGGGCCAGTTCCTCGTCAACGGCGAGCCTTTCCTGCCGATCATGTCCTGGCTTCAGCACCCGGACAACCGCTGGAACAGCTTCGAGAACCTGCGGTCGCTGAACTTCAACACGTTCATGGGCAACCAGGTCTCCTCCCTGGAGCAGGCCAACGCCGCGGCCGCGGTCGGCGGCTACGCGGTCGCCCGGCCCGGCAGCCTGGCCAACCTGGCCACCACCCTGGGCCACGGCCACATGCTGGGGTACCACCACGACGACGAGCCGGACCTGCCCCAGTCGGCCAACGGCTCATGGCAGCCGCGCCAGAGTCCGAGCCTCACCGCCCAGCGCTACGCCCAGTGGCAGGCCGCGGGCATCGACCGTCCCGTGTTCGTCACCTTCACCTCCCAATTCATGGAGGAGTTCCGCAACAGCCGCTACACCGCCCAGCAGCAGGCCACCTATTACCCGGCCTATGTCCAGAGCGCCGACGTCGTCGGCTACGACCACTACCCCATCTTCGGCTGGGGGCGTCCCAACTGGATCAACCGCGTGGCCTCGGGCGTCGAGCAGCTCGTGGAGCTGGCCGAGGGCCGGCCGGTCTACGCCTGGATCGAGACCGGTGTCGGCAGCCGGGCGATCAGCGAGGAGCGGCAGATTCCCGTGCTGCCCGAGCACACGCGCTACCAGGTCTGGGGCTCGCTGATCCGCGGGGCGACGGCCATCGGCTACTTCACCCACCGCTTCAACAATCCCAGCTTCCACGAGTTTGGCCCCACGCCCGAGATGCAGGAGGAGATGGCGCGGCTCAACGCCCAGATCACCGAGCTCGCCCCCGCCATTCTCGCCGCCCCGAGCGACTGGCAGATCGAAATGCAGATGACCACGCTCAGCGGCAACACGGCTCTTCAAAGCCACTTCAAGGCCACCGAGCACGATGGTTACGTGTACATCTTCGCCCAGAACATGGATCTGGGCCCGGGGGCCGAGTGGGCCGGGCAGTTCGACCCGATCTTCCCCCGCGAAGCAGTGGCGACGATCCAGATCGACGGGCTCGAGGCGGGCACGATGATCGAGGTGCTCGGCGACGAGCCGCGGCTGATCATGGCGGAGGACGGCTACTTCCAGGACACCTTCGCCCCGCTGGGCGAGAACGTCTATCGCATCGTTCCCGAGCCGGGCAGCGCCATGGGGCTGCTGGCTGGGGCCGTGCTGCTGCTGGGCCGCCGGCGGGGTTTGCAACGGGTCGCCGGCTCGTTGTAAGCCTTGCACGGTCTTCGACGCATCATCTTGCCCATTCAAGATTTACGTTCAACGCCGCCCGTTCGCGGGCGGTGTCTGGCGGTTGGCATGGGCCTTGCATTGTGCTGTGCAGAGTGGAGTAAGCACCGGCGCCCGCTGGCCGGGAGCGGGACAAGGCTTCGGGGCCGGCCCGTCTCCGGCGGCCGGGCGCCGAGCAAGGAGCCAGACCCATGGCGGACATCAAGCAGGGGCCGGGCGACGCCGGCGAGCAAGCCGCCGGCTACGGCCGCGAAATCCAGCAGCGGGCCATCGAGATGCTCGAGCAGCGAAAAGGCCAGTTGGTCGGCTGGCTCGAGGAGTTCGCCCAGACGATGCGGGCGACCGGCC
>SLDI01000454.1:0-9605 GCA_007125385.1 Phycisphaeraceae bacterium
CCCGTGAAGACGCGTCGCGCCCCGGCCGCGCCATCGTCACCCTCACCGACAGCCGTACGCGGAAGCGCCGTACCTTCAGGCTCGGCACCTTCGGGGGAGCCGAGAGCCGGGAGCGCTATGCCCGGGCCAGGCCTGGGGGTAAACTGATGAGCCGGCGGGCGTGCCGGGGCTGCGGCAGGCGAATTGCCACTTCGGAGCGAGTGGGGGCATAACAGCAAGGCGCCTCCGCAGAGTCGGTGGGTCAACCAGCGTGTCGGAATGCTCGGAAGCCTTCGCTTCGAGCACGGGATCGCTCGGTGCTGGCGCGTCCAGTCGCGGGAGTTACGTGATGGAAATGCTATGGGCGTTTGGCCAGAGCCTTGTGCCCTTGGTCATTAGCCTGAGCATTCTTGGGCTGCTCCTGATCTGGCATGGTTGGGCGACGCAACGCAAGCTGCGGCGAGCGCATGTCCATGAGGCAGGGCCGTGGTGCGCAGCATGCGGCTACGGCCTTCGCGGCTTGCAGCAGCCGCAATGTCCGGAATGCGGAGCGGGACTGACACGTGCGGGGTCCCTCAGTTGGCTTACCCGGTCGGAGAAGTGGGATTCGATCCTGATGGGGTGGGCTATCGGTTTGCTCATCTTCGGGCAGGTGTGGTTCTACCTTACACCCGCTGTCGTTCCCTCTCCGCGCATGACGACACTCAATGTTGTCCTGGCACAGCCGCAATCCGGCGAGTACGAGTCGGTAACGATTTTGGCCACCATGCCAGATCGCTATGCGTTTTCATGGAGCGTGCCGGAGCTTGGGCGCCCCGAGCGGAGCGTTAGCGTTCTTCTTGATCGAACTGCTGCAGCACCGTCATACGAGTCGTTCTCCATCACGGCCCATGAGGGGCTCTATCCGCATTCACCCTCGGTAACGGTCGCAGAATTCGAGCGCAGCGATCTGCTCCAGTGGTTCAATCAGATCGGCATCAACGCGGGCGATCCCGCGGTTCACGACGAGGCGGCCGCGATGGTTTATCTGGTGAAAAGCATCTGGCAGGAGCAATGGGAGCGGGGTGACGTCCCCTCCGCCGTGTTCGGACAAACCCGTGACCATCTGTTCTTCTCAGAACCGTATGGTGTCTTTCGCGATCGCGTTCGCCAGTACCTGGCAACCGCCCCCTTCTTCCTTATCGCGTGGATCTTGTTCGGCCGTTGGTACATCCGGCGGCAGCAGCGCCGCGGCCTTGAGAGGCTGGAGGCCGGCTTGCCCCTGGACGTCGAGAATCGTCGCGTGGCTGCATCAGTGAGCGTGCAATGATCGTAACCCCTCCGCGCTCGAGTATCAGGCTCCGTCCGAAAAGTGGGTGCCACGGCTTGACCACGACGCGGCAAGCGGTGCGGCGGCCGACGGAGGCACGGCTTGCCCTTCGGGTCAAGCCGTGGCACCCAACGCCGTGAACTTTACGCGTGGCGGCGCTGATGTAGGGTGGGTAGAGCGCAGCGATGGCTGCAAGCGTCGGAGATGAAGGCCGGGCGACGATCCGCCAGCGATGACGAGGTCGCGCCAACGAGCCGGGCCATCGGCGGAATCGCCGGGTTGCTCAGAGGAACAGTCGCGGCAGGTATTGCGGCGCCTCGGTGGTGGGGGCAACCTGGCCGTCGGCGATGGCGTGCATGCGCTCGTGGGCCTGGCGTGCGGCGTCCGCCAGGGGCGGGTAGGGTCGGCCGGCGACGTCGATGAAGCCGATGTTGTAGCCCTCGCCGTCGGGCCTGCCCAGGGCCGACTGGTCGTAGAGGGTGAACCAGTGCACGCCGATGCAGGCGGGGAGGCTCGCGGCGTGTTCGAGATAGCGTCGGTAGGCCTGGCCGCGGGCGTGCTGGTCGGGCACATGCCCGATCCCGGTGGCGGGCAGGCCGACGTCCAGCGCGCCGAAGTGCCACTCGCCGATCATCACCGGCCGACCGAGCAACTCCGCCACGCGGGCGACCTGCTCGGCGGGGACCGTCTCGCGGTAGCAGTTCATGCTGAAGACGTCGAAGCTGGTCATCGCCTCGAGGCACCAGGCCGGGGGCACGGTGTGATAGCGCACGCCGAGGTTCAGGTGGTTGGCGTCCACCCGCCGCGCCGCCTGCGAGATCATGTCGAACAGCCGGCGGGCCATGATGGTGCTGAACGCTTGCAGCTCCGCCTTGGCGGCGTCGGACGGCCGAGCGTCGAACGGCCCGCGGGCGATCTGCGCCAGCGTCACGGGCATCTCCCACGCCCGGGCCAGCACTTCGTCGGAGCCATGCCGCTGTTGCAACCAGTTCCCCAGCTCGCGTCGCGTGTGGGAATCCACTGAGTTGACGAGCATGCCCTCGGCGGGGGTCAGCTCGGCGAAGCCCCACGTCGGCTCATTCATCAGGAAGTAGCCGATCATCGCCGGGTCGTCCGCGGACTCGGCGAGCTGCTGGCCGAAGGCGGCCAGATCCTCGCCGATGGCGGGGTCGAACACGTCGGGGAAATCGCGGAAGACGCGTGGCGTGCGCTCGAAGCGCAGCGTCAGCGGCCGCACGTACGGGAAGCGCGCCCGGCTGGCGGCGCGCCAGTCGGACCAGTTGGCGACCGTGTTGAAGCCGAACGCCTTGAGCTGGCCCATCGCCAGGGCCTCCCATTGCGTCTGCCAGCGCTCGGGGCCGAAGGCGTGGATGAGGTTGGCGAGCATGTGGTTGAATCGCTTGCCCGGCTGTTCGTGGGCCGCGGCAAACGGGCCGTCGGTCGGCGGCGGGTCGGGCAGGGCGGTGTCGAGCGTCTCATACGCCGCGGTCACGCCCGGCCGGACGCAGTCGCAGCCGCTGGACCAGAAGAGCTGGCCCTGCGGATCGACGAGCCACCAGCGTTGTCCGTCATGATGCGTGTGGAAGAAGCCGGTGGCCTCCGGCACGCGCTTCTCCCGCCAGCCGCCCCACGGGCCCATGCTCTCGGGCCAGCGATGCTCGTTGGCGTGCTCGGCCTGTTGCCGCAGCCGACTGACCATCTCCTCCACATCGCGCGTCTTGCCCGGCCAGTCGGCCAGGCGAAGCTGGCCCAGCCCGTCCAGCAGCGGCCCCTTTGGCAGCAGGGGCTCTGTCAGCCGCGGGGGCGCGGTGTCGCTGGCCACCCAGTCGGTCATGCACCAGCGCACGGGCGCGTCGCTCTTGCGCAGCACGACCAGCTCCGCGCGGTCCACCCGCGCCGGGTCCACCTTCGCGCCGCTGCATATCGGCTTGAGCCAGGCCCCCTCCCGTGGCAGCATCCACCGCTGCTGATCCGTCGCCGACAGCGGCACGCGCACCCGCGCCGAGCACTGGATGAGCAGCCCGAAGCGCAGCGCGAAGCGTGGCCCGTGCTCACCTTCCTGAAGGCGCAGCTCGAACACCGCCAGGTGCGGCCCATCCAGCAGCATGTCGGCCGTCAGGTGGCTCATCCCCGCGAGCCGGCCGGGCTCGAAGCGGTATTGCAGGCCCTGCTCCGGCTGCTCGGCGACGTACCAGCGGGCGCCGGCCAGTGGCGCGGGCGCGTCGTCCATGCGCAGGCCGCGCAGCGCATGACTCACTTCGATCGACCGACCCAACGGCGTCCGTTCTGACATGGCTTTGATCTCACAAGGGGCAATCGTCAGTGACCTTGCCACGCCGGCCGCAGGGCGTGCACGGTGGTGTAGAGGTCTTCGGCCATCGGCGTGCCGTCGGCCGCGACAAGCTCATAGCGGAGCCGCATCTGCATGGCCGGCTTCATGTCGGGGATCTCCACGAACAGCTCGCGCACGGCGCCATCGACCTGCTCGACCACGGTGACCGAGGCGACATCGACAACGTCCAGGCCGAGCTCGC
The DNA here is from genome assembly GCA_007125385.1 of Phycisphaeraceae bacterium. Classification (GTDB taxonomy): domain Bacteria; phylum Planctomycetota; class Phycisphaerae; order Phycisphaerales; family Phycisphaeraceae; genus SKPT01. Next base: position 3,823 of record SLDI01000454.1, read on the forward strand.
TCGGGCGCTCGATCGAGTAGAAGTCGGAGCCGTAGTCGCCGCTCCAGCGGTACTGCCAGCGATGGATGGTGAAGCGAGCCGGGTCGAGGGCGTCGCCGTCGACGCCGTGGTTGAAGCGCAGGCGCACGCCGTTGGCATGCGCGGCGATGGCCACAGGCACGTGCACCGGCCGACCGGTGTGCCGGATGCGCCGCAGCGCTGCCTGCGGCGAGAGGGCGACGATGTAAAGCTGTCCGTCGACGGGGTTGAACGCCCCGGTCCGCGCCCCCCACGAATGACGGATGCGCGTCAGCGGCACCGCGGCGGCCTGACGCTCGCCGTCGACCCGCTCGTGCAGCAGCGCCATGAGCATGCTCTGGCCACCGGAAATGTGCAGCATCGTGCCGTGTGGCAGGCCCCAGTGATCGGACTCAACCCAGACCTGGCCCGCCCCGGAATTGTCCACGTGGCGCGGCAGCCAGATCAGCGGCGCCTCGTAGCCGCGCTGTCGCGGGTAGTCGTCGTCGCGGAAGCGGCCGGGAAACGCGCCGTAGAAGCTTGCCTGGCGCGATTGCAGGTCGACCTTGTCGACGCGCGTCTGCGGCGTCCAGGGTCCCTCCTGCTGCGAGGTCGTGATGCGCCCGTCGGGGCTGAGCCCGATCGCCCAGGGCTGGCGGAACCCGGTGGCGATCAGCTCCATCTCCCGGCCATCGGGCGAGACGCGGATGATGCCGTTCTCCAGGCCCGAGCCCCGTCGGCCGCGGCCGCGCGCGAAGTAGAAGTAGCCCTCGTCGTCAACTTCGAGGCCGAACGCCTGCCGCCAGGCGCCGGCGCCGGGGGCGATGAGGTTGGCCAGCGTCTCGTAGTGATCCGCCTCGCCGTCGCCGGCGCGATCGTGCAGCACGATCAGCTCATCCTCGCAGGCGACGTGGACGCGGCCGTCGACCACGCGCACGCCGAAGGGGCTGTTGAGCCCGGTGGCGAAGCGGGTCCAGGTCAGCTCCGCCAGCTCGTCGTCGATGCCGTCGACGCGCCACACGTCGCCGTGGATCGTCGTGACCAGCGCCCGCTCGTCTTCGTCGAACGTGAGGCCGGTCAGGTGCAGCACGGCGTTGTAGGGGTTGTCCGTCGGCCCGGGCAGGCGGTCCACGACGTAGGGCGCGTCCGTCTCATCCAGCCGGCCACGCGTCGTCAGCGAAGACCAGCGCCGCGGCCCGCCCGGCTCGGTGAGACGCTGCACGTCACTGGGCCGGGCGTGGGCACCCGCCAGCGCAAGCCAGGCGTCAAGCTGCTCGGCGGGGCCGCTCCACAGCAGCACGCGCAGGGGCTTGGCCTCGTCGATGCGCAGCGCCGCATGTGGCCCGGACGTCTCGAAGCGCGCCGCCACCTCGGCGTCGATCGCCGCGACGGTCACCTGCCCCTGATCCTCGCTGCGCAGCACGCGCAAGCCCTTGCGCCGCTCCGTCACCATCTCGCCCGCGGCCTCGAAGAGCATCATCACCAACGGCTCATCCATCGCCTCGACGCGCACGTCGCGCACGAACGCGTCCAGCTCGCCCTCGTGCACGTACCAGGGCGACTCGTATATCGTCGTGTCGTGCAGCTCGTAGTGCAGCACCGCGCGATCGCCGCGGAGGTAGACGCCGCGGTACCGGCCGTGGGGCGAGGGCATGGGCCCGAACGGCCGCGGCCGCGGATCGGTGAAGCGCTCGTCGCGGGTGCGGCGCCATCCGGCGCGGGCGCTGCTGGTGAACTGGATTTCCCCCGCCGCCGAGGGAGGCGGATCGTTGCGCACGCCGTAGTCGTGCTCGGCGTGAAATTCCAGGCCAGCGCCCGTCCACGCGGCGCTGACGCGCAGCAGGTCGGTGTCGAAGTGCATCGCCGCGTGGCCGTGCTCGCCCAGCCGCAGCGTCAGCCCCTTGTCGAGCGTCGCGTCGCCGGCGGTGATGACCCCGCTGTAGAAGGGGCCCGTGTCCATGCGTTCGTACCGCAGCGCCTGCTCGGGCTTGCCCGGCTCATCTTCGCCATCGTCGTCGTCGCGGCGGGGCGGGGCCAGGCGCTGCTCGTCGGTCGTCACGTGCATGCGCCCGCGCATCGTCTGCGCGTGACCGGGGATGGTGCAGACGTAGGGGTAGACGCCCTCGACTTCGGGGGCGGTGAAGCGCAGCGTCCGGCTGTCGCCTCCTTCGACCGTATCGGTGGCGTGCAGCACGCTGGGCGTGGCGGGCACCCAGTGCCGGGCGGGACCTTCACCGCCAAGCTCCAGCGCGAGTTGGGCAACCTCGTCGGCGGCACCGGGCTCGACGATCAGCAGGTTGTGCACCATCGCCTGCCCCGTGTTGCGAAACACCAGCTCCACCTCCTGTCCGGGGCGCACGGCAAACTCGCGCGGCTGAAAGATCAGTCCGATCGTCGGCGCCTCGATCTCGACACGCACCACTTCCGCGTTGAGCGACGCACAACTCAGCACAACAACGCTTATCATGAGCGGCCAGTCGACCATTCGCATGCTCAAGCACCTCCGGCGCATCGCCTCTATGCACGACTGAACCGAGCCACTGAACGACGCGAGGCAGCGTACCGGTTCGCCTCTAAACAGTTGAGGGACCCCGCGGCCCGGCTGAGCCTCCCCCGTTTGGACGGGCGCGGGGCTGCGTCCGACCCCGCCGCTCGTAGTAGCGGACGCTGGAGAAGTTGATGCCGGCTTCCCGGGCGAGTTGGCCCCGCGTCAGGCTGGATTGGGTGGTCGCTCGTTCATCACACCCAAAGCATAACACTTGCACCATGGCGCAAGGTGAAGGGGAATCCGAAAGGTTGTTGGAAATTTCATACCGCCCGTGCACCGACAATAATGATCCCCATGCCGACCAGGCACACACTCGCCCCGATCAGGTCGGTCGCGGTGGGTCGATGGCCCTCGATCAGCCAGTGCCAGACGATGGCCGTAGCCAGATAGACCGCCGCGTAGCCGGCGTAGGTCCGGCCAGCGGCACCACCCTCCGCCACGTCGACGGTCAGGTCACGGCTCCTGTCACAAAGGTCCATAGAGAACCTGCGCCCCTACGCCGACATCGCGACAAGCGTTGCCCCGCGCACGCCGATGTACGCGTTGCTCACGGATTGAACGATCACCGTGGCGCGGTCGCCGCAGGCCGGCCGTAGCGCAGCCGGCGTCCACCGGCGTGGGCTCCGATGCGGTTGTCGATTGCGGCTCCGAGGCCTCTGACATGCTCGCTCCCTCGCCCTCGGCGCTCACGAAGCAGGCTCCAGCGTGACCTTGATCGAGTCCGTGCCCGAGCCGACAAGGTCCAGGCCCCGCTCGAACGCATCCAGCGCCAGGCGGTGCGTGATGATCCGGTCCATCGGCAGCAGGCCCTTGCTCAGCATGTCGATGGCGATCGGGTAACAGTACGGGCCGAGGTGGGCGCCGTGGATGTTCAGCTCCTTGGTGTCGCCGATGATCGTCCAGTCCACCGTCACCGGCTCGCGCATGACGCTGAACTCGACGAACGTGCCGAGCTTGCGGATCATGTCCAGCCCCTGCTCCACCGAGGCGGGGTGGCCGGTGGCCTCGATGTAGACATCGCACCCGTAGCCATCGGTCAGGTCGCGCACCTCCTTCACCACATCGTCGCGGCCGGCGTTGAAGGTCACGTCGGCCCCGCACGCCCGGGCCACGTCGAGGCGCTGGTCGTTGAGATCCAGCGCGATCAGCAGGCGCGGGTGGCGCAGGCCTGCCGCGGCCACCATGCCCAGCCCCAGGGGCCCGCAGCCGGCGATTACCACCACGTCCTCGAAGCCGATCTCGCCCCGCTGCACCGCGTGGATCGAGCACGCCAGCGGCTCGATAAACACCGCGTGCTCGGGGCGGACCTCGGGCGGCACCCGGTAGTTGCGTGCCCCCGCCGGGAAGCGCATGTATCCGGCCATCGCCCCGAACGTGCGCTGGCGGAAGCCGTAGATGTCGTGGACCTGGCACATCCAATACTGGCCCCGCGTGCAGTACCGGCACTGGTGGCAGGGCACGATCTGCTCGGAGACGGCCATGTCACCGAGGGCCAGGCCGTCGCGCTCGCCCGCGCCCTCGCCCAGGGCCACGACCTCACCGACGAACTCGTGACCGGGGATCACCGGCGGCTGGCAGTAGCCCGCGCGCCGATCGTCGCCCCAGAAAAGCGGCGCGCCCTGGTAGCACTTGAGGTCGCTGGCGCAGATGCCCACCCGCTGCACACGAATGACGATCTCGCCGGGACCGGGCTGCGGGACCGGCTGTTCCTCGAGCCGGTAGTCCCCGGGCCCATGGCACACGACGGCCGGCATCGTGCGCGAAAGCGTGTCACTGCGTGGCTCGCTCATCGGCTGTCCCTGGTCGAATGGCGCCTGGAACAACTGCTCGGGTTCATCGGGCGAGGCGCGGGCGAGGTTCAAGTGGTTTGATTGTAAGGCTGCCCGGCTCATGATGACCGCGGACGGCGCTGACGGCCGCCCCGCCACTGTGTCGCCAGCGTCGATTATCGGCGCGGCTTGAAAACTTCGGCGACGGCTTGGCCGTCCACCGGCGAGGACCTGCGTCGGGCCCGCCTCCTGCGTCGGCGGGTCGTGCGGGTCCAGGCGCGGCTATGCCGGGCCACCCCCACACAAGCCGGTGGCCGTTTCACGTCAGCCGCCGGGCCACGACACGCCGCAGCACGTGCCGGGCCTTACGCTCGCGCTCCTCGATCCGGAAGCCGGCTTCGCGGACCATCGCCTCGATGTCGGGGTTGGCCCATGCTCAGTCCGGGTGACGCTCCAGGTATTGCTCGGCCGCGTGCCTGGCGTGGGGCCAGGCGGCCCGGTCAACCCAGACGCGATCGTCGTTGCAGACCACGCCAAAGCCCACCGCCTGCAACTGGCCGACCAGCCGCTTGACATCGGTGCGGCTGACGCCGAGGTCGGTCGCCAGCAGGCCGACCTGCGCCGCGTGGGCCGGGCCCGGGCTCAGCAGCGTCAGCAGTTCCAGCCGCTTGTCGGTCATGGTCGGCACCTTCATGCGTTGGGCGCGGTGCCTGGGGATCGCGACGCACCGATGACACCTGGGATGGACGCTGGCCACAACGGGGCAGGGGCCAACGCTTGATAAAAACGGGCAGCGTCAAGGATTGTAGGCCGGCCCGGGTCTGACCGACGCCGGGTTGCCCGGCCGGGGCGGAAGATTTTCCTTGGAGCCTGATCGCTCAGGCCATACAATCGCTGCAAATGCCGGAAGTGAGCAACGCCGGGTTGCGATCCCGGCACGTGGGGAGAGGGAGTTTACGAGCACTTCCGGCCCGTGGCCGACCACTGGGCCGCGCCGGCCTCGGGGCCGGTCGCGGCGCGATGTGGCCGGCCTTTTTCATCACCCCCGCCGACGTGCGGCTCAGCACCCGGCCGGGCGCCCGCTGATCATCGGCGGCGGCGCCGGCTTCGGACACGTTGACGGAAGGGACAGGCGCGCGTGGGGCAGGCACGTTGGCCACCACCTCGCCGGACAGGGGCAACGCGATGTTCCTGGCACCAACCGTGCGACGCTTCCAGCAGGTCTGGCGCGGCCCCGCGCTGGCCCTCGTGACCAAAGGCCAGCGCCACCGTGTCGGGCATGGCGAACCCGCCGCGGAGGTGGTGATTCACAAGCCGACCATCCTGCCCCGGCTCTGGCTCTCGCCGTCGCTGACCTTCGGCGAGGCCTACATGCGCGGCGACATCGAGGTCCGCGGCCCGTTGATGCCCGTGCTGCACGGCTTCTACCTGACGGCGCCGGCGCTGGCCGCCCGCTGGCCGGGCCGGGC
>SLDI01000592.1:0-9560 GCA_007125385.1 Phycisphaeraceae bacterium
GCGAGCGACAGGGCTCGCAAAATTTTTGAGCCAAACGGGATATAGAAAAGGCCCGCCGTCTTGCGACGATGTGCCTTGTTCAACTCGAGACGGGGCCGGCAACCCGCTTCAATGGAAGCGGCAGTGATCGAACCGTCGTCCGACAACGCCACGCTACGCCGCCGCTCGTGCCCAAAAGGCCTTCCTCAGGAATCCTCGTGCGCGCGTCGCCTCGGCCACGTGTGCACGCGGCACGCCCCGGCAACACGGCTTGCGCCGGACCGGGACAGGGCAGGGTCCGCACCCGCCTCGCACACCGCACGCCACGCATGAACAGATTAATCATGCTTGAGTGAATTGCGAAACCCGCTGCGCGACCCGCGAGCCCCCGGAACACCCGTAACTATCGATCTGATACGGCCTTGCACACTCGCCAAGACGGATTTTGAACCCGTCGCGTCTGCCAATTCCGCCACACCGGCGTGGGGCGCGAATGCCATAAACTTAACCCGCATGCCTCACCGTCTCCGGCCTTGGCGGCGGGAGCCGGCGCGCTGGGGCAAGGGCGCGGCGATCGCGCCCGCGGCTGGCGTCGGTGACGATTGGCATGCCTGTCAACATCCAGGGTCTGCGGTCGCCGCTCGGCCGGGGCACGGCCGACGTTCAACAACCCGGTGCCGGCTGCCCGGCGACGACACTCGGCGGCGGCCAGCACGGCACATGCTCCGGGTTCGCATGCACCTGGGCGAACACATCCCGGCCCGGCCACGACTCGCTCAGCGACACCCACACCCGTCGGGCCGTGACCTTCACCCGCGGGCAGGCCAGGATGATGTCGGTGGCGGTCTCGGCGTCACGATCACGCGGCACGATAGATCGGCTCCGCGGTTTCAAGGATGCTCTGGCGCCGGACGTGATTCCGGCTGCGCTCGATGCCGCCCCGACTGACCAGATCCACGCGACGCCCGAGCAACTCGCCCAATTCCTGCTCCATCTGCGTATGGTCCAGCAGCGACCATGGGGCGTTCTCCTCGAAGCTCACCAGCAGATCGACGTCACTGTCCGGCCGAAGCTCGTCCCGTACGGCGGATCCGAACAGCGACAGCTCGACAATCCGCCATTTGCGGCAGAACGCCTCAATCGCCGGCATGTCCAGATGATGCTTGATGCTCATCATCGGCTCCAATGCGGTCGGCTGCTTATTCTACCTTATCATCGGCCGACAGACCGCGACGGGTCATCGCTTCAGCAACTGCTTGCGCAGGGGTTCGGGCAACCGCCGACGTCCCGAGCTTCTGCTCCAGCGCCTCACGCAGCCAGAACTGGCTGAGGCGGTTGCGCAGGGCGACGATGTCGCCGCCCATGTTGCAGTACCGGCTTTGGAACGTGTTTTTGTCGCCGAAGATGTGCTCGTCGATGAGCCAGCCCAGGCCGTAGAGCTCAAGCAGGCTGTTCTGGAGCGGCGTGGCGGTGAGCAGGATCTTGGGACGTGGCTCGAATGCCCACCGCACCGCCTGGCCGGCCTTGCGGCTGCGTTGGTAGGCGTTGCGCAGTTTGTGGGCCTCGTCCATGACCACCAGGTCGAACGGCATGGCCCCGAGGTCTTCTTTCATGCGCGCCGCGAAGCCGTAGGAGACGATGACGATCTCGTCACCGTCGAACGGGTTGGCGCTGCCGGCCTTGCGCCGCTGGTTCCAGACCTTCCGATCAATGACGACGGCGGGCAGGTTGAACTTGTCGGTCAGCTCCGCCTGCCACTGCTTGCGGATGGCGCACCGCCGGGGCCCGCCCCAGCCGCGGCCTACGGTGCTCGGGGAATTTACCATGTTATCCTTGCGCAGGATGCGCCCGCGCGGGCCTGGCGGTGTGGCCTGGCGGTGCCGCAGGGCGGCGGGTGTCAGTTGCGCGGGCGGTGTGCGTGGTTCTGCGCATCCGCCGGCAGTTGAGCGGCGGGGCCGTGCTCGGCGAGAACTCCCTCCCAGCTCTGCGCGAACGCATCCACGAGCTTGCCGAACGCCTCGGCCTGGGTCCGGTGACGTGACTGGTCCACGGCGTTGCCGCGCGTCCAGGTGTTGGCGCGGCGGGCGGTCGTGGCGGTGGCCTCGGCGGTGGCGTAGACGTACGCGCGCCGGCACAGCTTCATCCACATCATGCGCCGCGCGGACCGCGGCCGACGCAGCGTCGGGCCGGGCGTCATCGACGCCTTCTACGCCGGGTATGAGACGATCGACGCGTCCCGATTCGCCTACCTGGGCAAGCTCGACCTGGACCTGGACCTGCCGCCGCGCTACTTCCAGCGGCGGATTGAGCACATGGAGGCCAACCCGCGCCTGGGCAGCTGCTCCGGCCAGGCGTTCTACCCCCATCCGCGCACCGGCCGCTGGCTGCCGCTGAACGGCGTCTGAATCGGACGCCTCTCTGGAGGCGCTGCCGTTTAATTCCGCCCCGCCGCCCACCGCACTTTTCCGCCGCCGTTCACAGATGGCGCATACAGGTCTTCATGCGACGTCTGCGAGGTTCTCTGTCGGTACCTGAACGGTGCTGCGAAGTTCCACTCCCAAGGCATCAAGCACCCGGCTTGCTCGGTCAAGTGTGATGCCGTGATACTCGTTCCGCTCGTCACGTGAAACCTGCGATTCATGCACGCCGAGGCGCTCCGCGAGCTGCCGCTGACTGATGCCGCGCGCAATGCGCAAAGCGATCAGCAGGTGGCCCAGGCCCCGAAGATTTCGAATCTCCTCGAATTCGCCACGCTTGAGTCGCTCGTAACTTTCGACTTCCTCGTGAAGTTGCAGGTGGAACGAGCGCAGTGGATCAAGCACTCGCTTGATCTCTTCCGGAGCGAGCCCCGTCTTCTCAAGTTCGGCCTTCTGGGCGGCGATGCGCTGTTTCTCATCGGCCAGTCGCTGGACCGCCTCACGGTATTCGTTTTCGTTGCGGATCATGGGTGACCTCCGATCCTGATGATTCCTTTGGGCTGTGCATCACCGCGGGATCGCCGGAACGCGGCGGGAAACTCCAACTCGTGTCCGTACTTGTCCCGAATGCCGCTCGGCTGACCGACGTGTGGGTACAGCTCGACGCGGTACTGGTGCCACATGGGCAGCTGCTTCTTCGGATAGCCGCGGTAGGGCCGACGTGCTGCCGGGTCCCACGTCCAGACCTTGTGCGGGTCGAGCAGGTTGAGGCGGCGCTCCAAATCGCCCGAGGCCAATTGCCGCAGATCGCACGCAAAGTAGCCGTCGATGTCGTTGGGATGATCCTTATCCTCGACGAAGGAGCCGTTGACGAAAATCTCGGTGACGCCGACCTGCCAGAGCTGGTTCACCAGCACGCTGAGGTTGTCGACGAGTTTCAGCCGCCAGGCGGCATCCCACTGCGATGCATCGTTCGAGCACCCGGATCCCGAAACCAGCAGGGAGCTGCGCAGTTCCCCCAGAGTCAGGGGGTAGTCGCCCGGTGGGAGCAGCCCGTCAACCGTGAACTCTGGCAACATCCCCATTGCATCGGCTCCCGCGACATGACATATTAGGCAAGGCAGGCCTAAATGTCAAGGATTGGGCGAGTTCACCCCGGTGGCCGCCGCTGTGCGGGGGCTGGCTGATCGCTTTCGCAAGCACGGGCGCGAGTACTTCACGTTTCTGGCCCGGCCGGCCGCGGAACCGACGAACAACCTGACGGAGCAGGCGCTGCGCTTTGTGGTGCTGGATCGCAAGCTGACGCAGGGCACGCGTGGTGAAGAGGGCCAGCGTTGGTGTGAGCGGATCTGGAGCGTGTTGCAGACGTGTCGACAGCAGCAGCGGTCCGCCGTTATCGTCGACGCGGGGTCGCGAAGCGCTTCTTCTGCTTCCGCAGCCAGGCGAGATCGGCCCGCCACCGCTTGCGCTCGGCGGCGAGCTGCTGGAACAGGGCGCGTGTCTTGGTGAGCACGAGGGTGTACGGACGGCCGGAGCGTCGTGTCTCGTGGCGCACGGGCAGTTCGTGCGCCTCGATCATCCCATGGATGTGCTGGCGATCCTGCTTCTTCAGAGGCCAGTCGAGTTGCGTCGCGTCGGCATCGGCAAGGAAGCCGCCCAGCGCCCGGCACAATTCACAGGCGCAGTCAAGCGGTGCCTGGATGGACCAGTCGTTGGCATCCCGCTTCGGCTGATCCAGGCGCTGTTCCAGCAGAGCGACGCAGTGCTGGTGGATCCGCGGTAGGCCGGCCGCGGCGACGCGGTCGTTGGCGAGGGACTTCGCGGCCCGCCGCAGCAGGCCGACAAGGCACGAGCAGAGCGGCTCGAACGCTTGGGAAGACAGCACCTGAATCGCCTGGTCTTGCAGGGCCTGGGCGTCGGCGATGGCGGCGGCCTCCAGGAAGCCGAGCAGCGGTTTCTCAAGCTCCGCGGCGGCGCGGTCCCGCTGGCTGGGCGAGCGCATCTTGCCGGCGAGCTCGATTTCGGCGGTCAACCACTGCCACTGCTGTTCGAGCATGAGACGCGCCACGGCGGGGCCGGCGGGCTCATCCCTCGCGCGCAGCGCCTCGCACAAGCCGGGCAATCGAGCCAGCCATTCTTCCCGGTCGCGCCCTGCAAAACGCATCTCCTCGGTGGGCCATTGGCCGATCCGCGAGCGCATCCATGGCTCACCGTAACGCCTGTAAAGCCCGACGAGCGGTGGCGCCGCCTTTCGCGTGGCCGCTTCGATCCGCAGCGGCCCAAGCAGTGACGCGGCGAGCTTCGGCGCGTCGAGGCCCTCGGCGACGCGCAACGTCGTGGTGAAAAAGTCCGCCCCTTGCGTGGCTTCCGCCGCGCGCTTCCAGAAGGGCAGGAGCGTCTCGGCCAGCCGCCGCGCCTCGTCCTTCGCCCCGGCGCGGATGCGCTGGTCCACGGTCTTGATCGCCCACGCCGGGTTGGCCTCGGCGCGGACGGCGAAGTCGCGGTCGCGTGGCCAGAGCACGACAGCCGCCCGGCGATACCAGCGATCCATCGTGTTGCCCCAGTTGCCCATGTAGCCCTCATACTCGCTGGCGTAGGGCTTGAGCGACGCGGAAGGTGTCGAGTAGGCGAGTTCATCCTCGTCGACGGCCGTCGACAAGGGCTCAACCCGCTTGCCCGCCAGATCGCGCCACTGCGTGAGGGTCACGGACCAGTCAATGAGCTCCTCAAGCGAGTAGGCGTCGGGGTCGTTGGGATCGAACGGCTCGGGCGTCTCGTCCTCCTCCAGCTCCCATTCGTCCTCATCCTCCGTCCGATGCCACCGGCGGCGCGAGCGATACCCGCGTGGCTCCAACTCCGCCTTCTCGAAGGCATGCCAGGTCTCCTCGACCTCCGCCAGCGCCAGGGCGATCTCGCAGTCGGTCTGCGTGGCCGCCTCGCGCAGGGCCGCGACGCGGGCGGCGTCGTCGCGCTTGAGCCGCGCGGCGCCGAGGCTGCGCTGCGTGTATTGATGATCGAGCAGATAGACCAGCCGCTGCGGCGGGTCGCGCGGGGGCGCGTTGGGATCGCGGGCGTAGCGCGCCGGCCGGGGCTTGCGGAAATGATCGCGCAGGCGGTTGGCCAGCGTCTTGACGGTCGCCGGGGAGGGTGACACGGCCGTGGCGTCGCCCCGGAGCATCAGGTTGTAGCTGAGCACGACGCGATGCCCCTGCGTGACCGGCCGCACCTCGTGTTGGCAGTCGGCGTAGAAGGCGATGAACGAGAGTCGTCCCTTCGTGGCGCGGTACGTGACCTGCTCGCCCTGGTGCTCGATCACCAGCGCGCCGCCCTTGTAGTCGCTGGGCAGGGTGACGAGCAGGGTGCCGACCATGTCATCGGTCTTCTCGGAGTCCTGGTGGGCCTGGAAGAACTGCCCGGGCTCGTAGAGAAGCATGCTGTGCAGTTCGGCTTTGAGCTTGCAGTGCTCCGGGAGGCCGAGTTCCGCTTGAAGCTCCTGCAAGGTCGGGTGCAGCGTTTGGTTCCATCGGCGTTGATCGATCTTGACCCGGCTCTTGGGAATCTCCCACGTGTGGCGCACGTTCTTGTCCAGGAGCGTGCGCTCCTTGTGCCCGTAACGGGCGGGTCGGGCGATCGCGCGCAGCTTGCGCGCCTGGGCAGCGCTGAGCGGGAACCGGAGCGGGCCGACGCCCTTGATCTCGAGCTTCAAGTCGTCGGCCCGGGCCGTGCGCCGTGCCGCGAAGGCGCCGGCGGGGCCCACGTTGGCGAGCAACTGTCCAATGGTCCGTTGGTTCATGGTGCAACAACGCGGGAATAAATGGGCGACTCGCCTCGTGGTCGGGTTTCGATGACGCGGGCGCGGCGCGGGCTCATGACCGCCTCGGCGGCCGGGGCCCGCTAACTTTCGCTCCGCGACGGGGGCAGCTCGCCGAGGCAGGCCATCAAACCGCGCAGCTCGTCGTTGATCGCCGCCGGGTCGAACGCCTGCGGGTCGAAGTCCTCGCCGAGCCAATCGAGCATCTCCTCGTGCTGCTCGTGGTCCGGGTCGGTGATCGCCTCGAGCATCTGGGCGTAGCCGCCGGGGCCGCCGACGTCCTCCGGCGGGGCGGCGCGGGCGCCCTTGATGCACAGAGGCATCGCCGACCCGTCGTCGGCGGGCTCGACCTTCTCGACGACGACCTGGTGCTCCCAATAGTCGCCGAAATCGTAGACGTACACGAACTTGTCATCCGCCTTGGCGACATCACTGAGCCAGGTGGCGGAGGCATCGGCCTCGTGCTCGCCTTCCATCATCTCCGGGTCGCTGTAGCGCACGCCGTTGATGGTGAACTCGTACAGATGCATCCCCTCCCAGCCGAAGGCGACCTGAAGGATGTCATGCAGCCGCGTCAGGGGGCAGTCCGGGATCCTCAGGCGTCGCCAGATTCGCGGGGCGATGCCGCGGAGCGAGAGGTTGAGCTGAAAAACGTGCTGGGGCTTGCGCTCGCGCTCGGCTTGCAGCACGCGGTGCAGGCCTTCCACCGCCTCCGAGAGCCGGTAGCGCGGGCGGTCCATCGCCCGCCAGCCCCACTCGGCCTCGGCCGCCTGCCTGTACCAGGCGTCGTAGTCGGCGAATCGCACGCCCGTGATCGTCGCCGCCGCCACCAGCGCCAGGCGCAGGTCGCGCTCGTCGGGCTCCAACTCGTCGGCGTCGCCCTGGACCAGCGGCAGCACGGGTTCGATCGCCTCGGGGTTGAGCTGCTCCATGGCCGCGTAGGCCAGGGCATGTGCAACGAGATCGGAATCCTCGCGATCCAGCAGGGCCAGGCAGCGCTCGGCCGCAAGCTCGGTGCGGATGTGGCCGAGCACTTCCGCCATGGCGCTGCGGGCCTCGTCGTCGGCGTCCCACCATGCCTGGGCCAGGGCGCTGGTGACCGTGTCGTTTCCGATCGCGGCCAGGGCGGCCATCGCCGCTTCCGCCAGTTCCTCGCCCTCTTCGCTGACGAGGTGATCGACCAGCCGCGGAACCGCCGGCGTCAGCTTCATGGCCCCGGCCAGGCGCAGGATCTCGGGCATCACGGCCTGGTAGACGACTCGCTTGTCGCGTGGCAACTGGCCCCGCACAAGCCCGAGCACGAAATCCGCCTGGCCGTGGCCATGCCAGGCCAACGCCTCGACCAGCCAATTCAGCCGCGCCGCCTGCTCGGTCGTCACGTCGGGCGAGTTATCCGCCACCAGCTCCTGCCCGATCGCCTCGAACTCGGCCCAGCACGCGTCCCAGCCCGCCGCGTCAAGGCGAAGGCGCTCGTCCAGGATCAGGCGTTGATCTTCCGGAAACCCAGGCAGCGCAGCCACGCGATCGCCCACCGGACCAAGCAGCGCCGGCGGCGCGGAGGCCACCAGTTTCGCCAGGGCGTAGTGGTAATTGTCCTCGTCGACGTCGTCGCGGTTCAGCCCTCGGTCGAGCTCGCCCAGGGCCCAGTCCAGCGTCGCGGGCGTCTGGGGCAGGTCGGCCGCCGCGACCAGCAACCGCCACGACGCCGCCGGCCCGTAGCGCTCGGCCGAGGCGATCACGGCGTTCATCACCGAGCTGTCCGCCACGGCCGTGCCAGCGAAGTGCTCGAGCGCGGTGCGCCGCACCTCGGGCTCCGGATGCTCGATGGCTTGCTTGATGATCGCCGGCTTGAGCAGCGCCATGAGGTGGTCCCCTATTCTTGCCGACCGCATTCTACCGCATGGCGGGCGCACGCTCGTCCAGGCGTGGAGCGGCTGCTGTGCATGCCCACGATCAGGTCCCGCACCATGGCGCGTGGCGAAGCGTCTCGGCGCCCACCACCACGCGGCGGCACTGGCAACGAATGATTCCCGGCTCACGGCTTGCCATGGGGCTTGGCCCATCTGCCGGTCGTGGCCCCGGCCGCCGACGTCTGATCGCTCGTGGCCCGCCCCAGGCGCGTCGCTCGCCTCCGGCGAGCACGCTCCTTCCGGCCGTTGGCCGTTGATGCGTTGCGCGGTCCTGGGCCGACCCTCGCCCCGTCGCCCGGTGTACATCGGGCAAATGTCTTGGCTGGCAGGGCGTCGACATGTAAAATCGGGCCATCGGCATCGGACGCCATCGCAAACCTGGTCAATGGAGTGACCCATCATGCCCAATCGCACTCGCCGGCAGAAGAAGCAGCGTCGCCAGAAGCACCAGACGTCACGCTCGCTCGGCCGCGCACGCCCGGGCGACGCGGGAACGTTTCGCCTTTACTCATTCGAGATCACCGACGAGCCGATGCCCGAGGCGGCCGAGCGGGCGCTCTCCCCGGAGCTGCTCGATCGGCTCGACGCGCTGACCGAACGCGTCCACGAGGGCTCGCTTGGCGACCAGTTGGACGAGATCCAGGCGATGCTGAAGCTGTGCCCCGAGATCCCCCGGCTGCACAACTACCTGGGCACGGCGTACGAGAGGCTCGGCCGATGGGACGATGCCCGCCAGGTCATCAAGGACACATACGAGCGGTTCCCGCACTACGTGTTCGGCATCAGCAACTACGTGACGCTGTGCATCGAGGACGGTGATCTGGAGGAGGCCGGCCGGGCCCTGAACAAGCGGTACTCCATCTGCGAGTTCGCCCGCGGCCGACGCAAGTTCCACCCCAGCGAAGTGGTCTCCTACCAGAGCGCGGTGGGCCTGTACCTCTGTGCCATCGGCCAGCCGGAGCACGCGCTGAGTCATGCAGAGATGCTCGTGGAACTGGCCCCGGACCACCCGCTGGTATGGCGGCTGCTGGTCAAGCTGTACATGCACGGCCAGGCGCTGGACGGGGCCGAAGGATCCAAGCTCACTCACATGTTCACGAAAACCGCGGCGGCAAGCATGGCGAGCGCCAGCGCTTAGGCTCGCGCACGGCAACGGGCGCGTCGCTCAATCCCGATCCTGGCGATGCTGCTTGAGCCACTGCACTGCCCTGCGGTGGCGCTTCCACGCCGGGTTGATCGCATCGGCACAGATGATAGCCTCGCTCTCGTCGCCAGGGCTGTAGTAGGCCGGCCGGTCGCACGGGAGCCGGCGGTTGTCCAGCAGGTAAGCGTTCACACCGATCAGAGCAGCAAGGGAGAGGTCCGACCCATGAAGTGCGCCCTCACCGCGTCGGCGATGAACGTGTAGGCCGACCGCTGCTGCTGCCGACACGTCTGCAACAC
>SLDI01000588.1:0-9486 GCA_007125385.1 Phycisphaeraceae bacterium
CCCGTGAAGACGCGTCGCGCCCCGGCCGCGCCATCGTCACCCTCACCGACAGCCGTACGCGGAAGCGCCGTACCTTCAGGCTCGGCACCTTCGGGGGAGCCGAGAGCCGGGAGCGCTATGCGCGCGTGATTGCTCAGCGGGAGGCTGCCTCGTCCCGGCGACCGTCGACCGCGCTGGGTGACATCAATCAGGACGGCGCCTTCGACACCGCCGACGTCGCCGCGTTCGTGCAGTTGCTCGTCGGTGGCGACTCGCCCAGCGTGCCGGAGCCCGGCACGCTCACAGTGCTGGGTCTGGGGGCATTGGCGTTGCTGCGACGCGGCCGCTTGAATCCAGACCTGGTTCAACGGCCCGGCCCTGCCGTCGTGCAGCCGCGGTCGCGCCGCTACCGCGGCGTGGGCACTACAGGCGGCTGATCCTCGCGCTCACCAATGCAAATTTGTCCGGAAAACGCATTGCGGGCACGACAACCGGTGTTACGCTGGTATTGGAGACGCTCAACCGCAGGCGGACCTCGCCGCGCTCGGTGGGGACAGGTGCAGATCGAGCGAGGCGGACGCTTTCGGGCTGCCTGGACAACCGGATCAAGGTGACACGCCAGGGCGATGTCGGCCCCTTGCGGCCTTGCCCAGGCCAGCCTTGCCCGCCCTGGTGATCGGCCGGGCGGTACGGCCCGGGCACGCATGCCCGTAACCGATCTTTCGCCCGGCGCACGGCGCTCCACCAGCACGCGACGTGTTTGAGAGGCAGTGCTCATGGACAAAGCAGTTTCGATGGATGGCCGCATTGGCGGCAGGCTGTCGTCCCGACACCGGACGCGGCCGATGCTTGCCTGGTTTCGCTCACCTGCCGCGCTTGCGTTGCTTACCCTCGCGCTTGCCGCCACGCCCGCCCCGGCGGTGCAGTTCGACTTCGCGTTCGACGAGAGCGACGGCAGCTTCTCGCCGGCCCAGCGCAACGTGCTCGAGTACGCCGGCGACCTCTGGAGCCAGTGGCTGACGCCGACCGGTGCCAACCACACGCTCAGCGTCGACGTTCGCTGGAACCCCGAGACCTCCGTCGCCTCGGCCAGCGCCGAGCGCACCAAGGTCACCATCGACGGCGTCGACGTCTGGATGACCGAGGGCGCCTACGGCCACCACGTCGGCAATTCCGAGGACATCGGCACCATCAGCTTCTCCCCCGGCATCAACTGGTACACCGGCACCGATGGCCTGCCGCCGTCCGGCACGGCCGACATGGTCTCCACCGCCCTGCACGAGATCGGCCACCTCATGGGCATGGTCAGCACCTACCGCGGCGACCAGGACTGGGGCCGGCTCAGCGTCGTCAACCGATACCTCGACCACTTCGACACCTACCTCCGCGACGCCAGCGGCAACGCCCCCGAGCCGGGCAGCGACATCGACTTCGACGTGGCCGAGCCCATCTGGTTCGTCGGCCCCTGGGCCGAGTTCTATCACGGCGGGCCCGTGCGCATCAACGTCCCGGACACCGATCCCGAGGAGGACGACTATCCCAACATCGCCCATCCCGCCGAGACCGGCGGGATCATGACCTACGGCGACCGCACGCGCTCCCGCCACGGGCTCTACGACTACGAGGTGGGCATGTTCCAGGATCTGCGGCTGAGCTTTCAGCGGCCTTCCTGGATGGACCTGACGCTGCGCTTCCCGGACGAGGCCACCTTCGCCGTCTGGCACAACGGCGCCAACTGGGACTGGGGCCTGCCTCCCGACGCCGACACCAGCGTCTCGC
Source organism: Phycisphaeraceae bacterium (assembly GCA_007125385.1). GTDB lineage: Bacteria > Planctomycetota > Phycisphaerae > Phycisphaerales > Phycisphaeraceae > SKPT01. The sequence goes on from SLDI01000588.1 coordinate 1,759, forward strand.
TGCACATGGCCGACGCCGGCGACGACTATGAGCTGCGCGTGACCAAGCTCGCCGAGGCGGCGCAGTTCTGGATGGGCGGGGCCGACGACGCCGAGGCCCGGCTGCGCGTCGAGGATGAGGGCATCCTGCTCGTGGACAACGCCTACATCGGGGCCGAGCCCGATTCCCGGGCGCACCTGCACGTCACCGGCGAAGACGCCTGGATGCAGACCGGGGCGCTGAACGTCGGCTACGACGGCGTCGGGGCGCTCGTCGTCGACGAGGCCGGTGCGGCGTACAGCGAGACGGCCGTCGTCGGCGACCGCGTCGACGCCGACGCCACCGCCCGCGTCCACCACGACGACAGCCGCTGGCAGATCGATGAACTGCTGACCATCGGCCGGCGGGGCGAGGGCACGCTGGATTTCCATCTCCACGCGGTCATCGAGGCCGGCCAGCTCCACGTCGGTCGCCACGCCGGCTCCAGTGGCACGATCCGTGGCGGCGTCGGCGCCCCGAGCATCACCAACGCCCGCATCATCGTCGACGGGCCCGTTGCCATCGGCGGCAGCCCCAGCGAGCCCGGCGGCGTCGGCCACATCGAGCTCGTCAACGGCGCCAGCCTCTTCAGCGACGGGCCGATGCATGTCTGGTCCGACGGCTCGCTGGAGATCCGCGGCAGCGACAGCGTCGTCCGCGCCGCGTCCTTGCAGATCCGCGGCGGCCACGTCGAGCAGCGCTTGGGCAGCCTGAACATCGGCCCCAGCACCATCGAGGACCACGGCCTGCACCTGGGCGCCGGCGGGGCCGCCAACCTGCACGTCGCCGACGGCGGCCTGCTCGAAACCAGCCAGTCCAATCTCGACGCCTCCGGCTCCGACACCTCGATGGCGCGCGTCACCGGCCCCGGCACCCGGTGGGAAAACGATGGCCGGCTCGACATCGGCATCCTCGGCGACGCCACGCTCCAGGTACTCGAGCACGCCCAGGTCACCACCGGCGTCGTCCGCGCCGGCCAGGGGTTTGGCCACGGCCAGATCTTCGTCGTCGGTGATCAGGAGAACCCGGGCGAGCCCTCGCGCCTCGACGTCGACGGGCAGATGCGGCTCGGCGACATGGGCACCGGCCAGCTCCACGTCCTCGACGGCGGCGAGGCCCGCACCGACTGGATCAACGCCGGCATCGAGGACGGCAGCTACGGCGGCATCTACGTGCGCGGCTCCGGGCTCGATCCGGATCGCGAGCCCATCCCCGCACGTCTGGTCATTGAGAAGGACATCGACCTGGGCCTCCAGGGTCTCGGCCAGATGTTCATCGAGCGGGGCGGCCACGTCCACGCCGACGAGCTGACCATCTCCGCCCGGGGCGGCCAGGGGATCGCCGAGGTCCATCACCGCGATTCGCTGCTCGAGCTCGACCGCTCGCTGGCCGTCGGCGCGGTCGGCCGCGGCAGCCTGCTCATCGCCGACGACGCCGCCGTCCACGTCGGGGCCACGACCACCGTCGGCGACATCGACGGCTTCGGCGAACTGGAGATCGACGGCGGCACGCTCCACACCCACTCGCTGCACTTCCACGTCGGCTCGGCCGGGGCGTGGGCGTTCGACCGCGGCCGGGTCATCGTCGACGGCGGCAGCTTCCAGTTGCCCGGCCAGGACCTGCGCCTCGACGGCGTGGTCGGCCCCGACGCCCCGCTGCTCGCGCTGCGCGACGCGGCCGAGGCGCAGCTCGAGCCCGGCCGCCGCCTCATCATCGGCGAGACGGGTCACGGCCGGCTCGAAGTCTCCGCCGGCTCCACGCTCCTCAGCCACGGCGCCGACGTCGGCGGCGCCAGCGCCGAGGAGTTCAACGTCGTCATCGCCGACGCCGGCTCAGCGTTGACCAGCACCGAGGACATCCACGTCGCCCCGGCCGGCCAGGCCGCCGTCGCCGCCGTCGATGGCGGCGCCATTCACGCCCAGGCCGAGCTCATCCTCGCCGGCTCGGCCGATGCCGCCGGCGCGCTCGTCGTTACCGGCGTGGACGACGACGCCGACCGGGCCAGCCTGCTCGAGGTCGCCGGCCACGCCATCGTCGGCGAGTACGGTGCCGCCGCCCTTCAGGTCGACGACCGCGCCCGGGCGACGATCGACGGCGACCTGACACTCGCCGCCCGCCAGCCCAGCGAGGCCAGCCTCCTGCTGGGCCAATACTTCCAGGGCGTTGGCGGCGGCAACGGCGGCCGGCTCGACGTCGCCGGCAACCTCTACGTCGCCAGCGACGCCGGCTCCGCCACGCCCGACGTCGGCATGGCGCAAGTCCTCATCGACGAGCACGGCCGACTCGACGTCGCCGGCCACGCCTACCTCGGCCCCGAGCAGGCCCAGGATGTCGTCGCCGCGCTCACGCTCAACGGCGGCCTGGCACGCATGCAGGCGCTGCACGTGCGCGCCGACGGCGAGCTGGAGCTTCGCGATGGCGAACTGGTCATCGACGGCGGAACCTTCGAGCACGCCCACACCCTCCAGGACCTGCATCTCGACGGCCACACCAGCGGTGACCGCGTCGAGCTGACCCTCACCAACAACGCCGTCACCACCAACATCGATCACCTCGACGTCGGCCACACCCATGCCGCGTCGATCGAAGTGCGCTCCGGCTCTGTGCTGAGCACCGGGGACAGCCGCATCGCCGCCGAGAGCACCGCCCACGGCCACGTCCACGTCGCCGGCACGCAATCCGCCTGGCATGCCAGCAGCCTCTACGTCGGCGGCACCGCCGACGCCGCCGGTGGCGAGGGCACCCTCAGCCTCGCCGACCACGCCCACGTCCACGTCGACGAGGACATGATCATCTGGGACGACGGCACGCTCAAGGGCCAGGGCACCGTCGACGCCGACGAGCTCGTCAGCGCCGGCACCGTCGACCCCGGCAACTCCACCGGCACCCTGCACATCACCGGCGACTACACCCAGCAAGACGCCGGCCGGCTCGAGATCAGCCTCGGCGGCACCGACGCCGGGCAGTTCGACCAGCTCCACGTCGCCGGCAGCGCCACGCTCGCCGGCGCCCTGGACCTCAGCCTCGCCGACGGCTTCCTGCCCACGCCCGCCGACAGCTTCGACATCCTGCTCGCCGACCAGGGCCTCGCCGGCACCTTCGACACCGTCCAGGGCAGCCTCGTCGACGATGGCCCCGCGTTCAGCCTGCTCTACGACACCCAGCACGTCGAGCTCGTGTTCGACTTGCTGCCCGGCGACATGAACCTCGACGGCGTCGTCGACACGGCCGACGTCGCGCCCTTTGTGCAGGCGCTGACCGACCCGCAGGCCTACATGAGCCAGTTCGGCATCGACGAGGACACCATGATCACCCTGGGCGACATCAACGACGACGGTGGCTTCGACACCGCCGACGTCGCCCCGTTCGTGCAGTTGCTCGTAGACGGCGACTCGCCGAGCGTGCCGGAGCCAGGTTCGCTCGCGCTGCTGGCGATGGGCATGATGGCATTGCTGCGACGTGGCCGTGCGTGACACGTCGTCGGCGCGACCGGGGTGCTGGCGCTCGACGATGGGTTCGCGTCCGCCAGGTGGGCCTCGATTCGGGCCCCTGCGCGGCGGGCCTCACGTACGTCGGTCTGGCGTTCACGCCAACGGCTTCGAGGCCGGATGGCCATGCTGAGCCTTGGCCATCGCTTGACTGGAATACGGCTGATGGACTTGGCGAAATTCGCTGCGCCGCTGCGCCGGCGGCAGCAACAGGCCGCACACGTCGGGTGGCGGAGCGCGTCGTCAGACCCGGGCGGGTTGCGGGCGTCCCAGGCGCGGCTGCCGACGTTGGCGCAGGACGGGCGGCGGCTGTACGATGCCCCCCGCCTCTACAGACGACGCTGACGGAGACAGGGGATGAGACGACCGCGACATGTCGGCTTGGCGAGTCTGCTGCTTACACCCGTGACGGCGTCCGCGGGGGCGCCCGGCTCGTTCAACGAGGTCATCACCTTTGGCGACAGCCTGTCCGACACCGGCAGGGTCGCGGCCATGACCTTTGGCCTGGTGCCGGGCGATCCGTATTACGACGGCCGCTTCTCCAATGGGCCGGTCTGGTCCGAGCAACTGGCCGCGGCGTTGGGCCACACGCTCGCGCCGTCGACGCAGGCAGGCGGCACGAACTTCGCCGCGGGCGGCGCCGAGACCCATGAGTCCGGGTTCGTGCCTTCCTTGACCGCGCAGGTGGAGGAGTATCTTGATCGTATCGCCGCGGGCACGATGGCGGAACCGACCGGGACGGAACTGTTCACCCTCTGGGCGGGCGCCAACGACCTGCTTGGCGGCGTGGCCGATCCGACGCAGCCCGCGGCGTACGTTGATGCGGCCGTGCAATCGCTTGCCATCGCCGGCGCGGGGCACGTGCTCGTGCCGAACCTTCCGCTGTTGGGCCAGATGCCGGCCGTCGCCGACGATCCGGAACTGGATGCGGCCGCGTACAACGCGATGACGAAGGGCTTCAACACGGAATTGGCGTCGCGATTGGCGATCACCGAGGCGAGCTTCGCCGATTTGCGGATCTATCAGTTGGACGTGGCGTCGCTGTTCGAGGCTGCCATCGACAATCCACAGGCGTTCGGTTTCGCGTATGCCGGGGCGGCCGTGCCCGGCCTCGACCCGCTGGCCTTCGGGCAGGATGACATGGAAGTGCCGGACAACGTCAACGACTACATCTTCTTCGATGATCTGCATCCGACAACTGCCGGCCACGCGCTGCTGGCCCACCACGCCCGCCAGGCGCTCGTCGTCGTCGGCGACATGAACCTCGACGGCGCGGTGGACACCGCCGACGTGGCGCCGTTCGTGCTCGCGCTGACGAACCCCGACGGCTACATGGCCCAGTTCGGCGTCGACGAGGCGACAATGACCGCACTCGGTGACATCAACCAGGATGGTGTGTTCGACACGGCCGACGTGGCACCGTTCGTGCAGTTGCTCGTCAGCGGTTCCTCGCCGTCAGTGCCCGAGCCGGGCTCACTGGCCGTGCTCGGTCTCGCGGGCCTCGTACTGCTGCGGCGACGACGACGCGCGGCCTGAGCTACGGCTGATGGCGTGAAACCTGCGTCGTCCACAAATCCGCCGGAAGAGCCACAAACCCTTGGCCGCGGCGCCGGCCTGTCGTACGATGGGCTTCGTTGCCGGAGGCGAACGCAGCCGGGCCACGTTCCCGGCAGGAGTGGCGAGAAATACGGACGCCTCCGCCCTTGGCCGACCACCTTCCTCGTGCCACCTTCCCCCAGCGCACACGAGTCAGCGTGGCCGGCCTTTTTCGTGGCCCCGACTTCCGGGGGGCAACTGATACGGACTGTATTTGAATCGCAGGCGTCACGACCACGCTGCGCCGCATTGATGTAGGGTGGGTAGAGCGAAGCGAAACCCACCACGAACGTCGTAGACCGTCGAAAAACCTGGTGGGTTTCGCTTCGCTCTACCCACCCTACCTCCACGCCTGCGATCCAAGTGCAATTCGTATGACAGCAGCAGGCGATCGAGGTCTGCCCGCTGCGCCTCGGTGGCCGTCCGGACGCCGGCCCAGGCAGAGACGGCGCTGGGCACGGGATTGCTGGCGTGGAACCTCGCCATCACGTCCGAAGACCATCTTGCCAGGTTCTGGCGCGGCGCCGAAGCGGCCTTTCGCGGCCGCGCGGACGATTGGACCCACATGCAGAAAATGCTCGTTGCGTTGGCCAGGCGCAAGCAACAGCTCTACCCCGACGACCAGCGATACATCCTCTCAGCCGAGATCGTCAGCGAAAACCCCCCTGGCATATTCAGGCCCTTGCGGTCCACGTCTGAGCGCCGGTCGGCCGCACCAGCTCGCGCTGCGCCAACAGCGCCCTGCCGGCCCTCATCGAGGTCCACGGGCCCGTCCTCCAGCCCCAGCATCGTCGCCCATCTCGCCACCGGCTACACCGAACTGCCTGCCGATCCTCCGACACGGCCCTCAATGACCCCAGCACATCCCCAATGCGACACCCGGATCGAGAAGTGGCCCGCATCACCGCCTGTCCCCACGCGACCGCAGCGCCCGTGTTTACGGCCGGCGCTCACGCAGCCGCTGGTTGGCCTCGGCAATCGCCTCGAGCTGCCAGGCGCGGGCGTTGTCGGCCGTGATGCTCCACTCGCCAACCTGGTGATGCAGGTCATAGACCCAGAGCGCCGCCAGCGGCACATGACGCTCGATGCGGTCGAGCTGCTCGTGAAACCGCTCACGGTCCTCATCGCTGAACGACTCGCCGCGCATCCCGAACTCGCCGACGAACAGCACCTTGTCCAGCGCCCGGGCCACGTGCAGGCCGATCAGCCAGTCGGGGCGATCCTCGCCGTGATGCGCGTAATCGCGTGCGCCGAGCGTGTCAACCGGGTCGGGGTTGTCGCCCGCCCACATCGCCGCCGTCTGGTGCGGTGCGTCGTGATCCCAGGTTCCCTCGACCTTGTTGTGCCAGGCGTACGGCCGGGGGCTCGCGGTGCCGGTGCTGATCATGCGCTGGCCATCCAGCTCGCGCACCAGCTCGGCGAAGGCTTGCATCGCCGAGCGGAGCATCGCGTGCGTTACATCGTCGACTTCGGAACGCCGCTCCGGCGTGCCCAGCGCCGGATTGAGCTGCGGGCGATGATGCTCCGCGTTCGGCAGGTCGGCGGGCAGGTTGTACTCGTTGCCGAACTCCCACGCCCAGATGGTCGGCGAATCCTTGTATCGCTCCACGACATCGCGCGTGTAGCGCTCCATGAACGCTCGTGTCTTGCTGTCGGGATCGCCCCACGCGCTGGCGGGCTCGCCCACGAGATCGGGCACGCAGCCATAGAACCAGAACAGGCTCGGGATCAGCCCCACGCCATGCTCCTCGGCCGAGGCGATCACCTCGTCGAGCCGACGGAAATACTCCTCCCGATCGTCAAGGTACAGCCGCATGTGGTCCGGCCAGAAACCCGCGGCCATGAACCGCGCAAACGGGATGCCCATTTCGCCGAGCGTCTCGAAGCCCTGCTCGTAGGTGGTATTGTCCCCATCCTGAAGCACGCGATAGAACGCATCGAAGAAGTTGACGCCGATGCCGCGAAACGGCTCGCCCTCCAGCAGCAGCTCGCCCTCGACCACACGCAGGCCCGGCACTTCATCGGCTTGCAGCGGCGCGGCGGCGAGCATCACCAGCGACGCCGTCAGAATCGGAAACCAGCGCATCGCGTGCCCGTTCTTCAAGAAACCGGCCGGCATCGAAGTCCGCCCCGCGACCATCACCCAGCTATCTCTCCGCCAGTCCGATGCTGATCGCCATCGAACACCAGTCTACCGCGAACACGGCCTGGGACTATGGTTACCATCGTCCCGCACGGAAGCGTCAACGTCACCATGACTGAACGCGCCGGCCTTCAACCCATCCCTCGCCCGCCGCACCACCCGAACCCGCCGCGCTGCGCTGATCCAGCAGGGTGAGCGGCTGGCGGTTCTACATGAGCGGGGCTGAGCCGCTGGTCGAGCCATGCCTCACCACCTCGTCCCCGCCCAGCCCCAGCGACTCGCGCAGCATGTGGGCGTACTCGTCAAGCACGCTCTGCAACCCCGCGATCGTCACCGTCGCCATCACCACCTCACCCACCACACAATCACACCCCGATGCAATCCGCCGTCACCAGCCCGGCCCCGCCATATCCCTCGGGAACCCCAGGCCCCGTCACCGCCTCCCCTCCCCCCCACCTCCAGACCCCTCCCAAGCCGCTCGCG
>SLDI01000681.1:0-9478 GCA_007125385.1 Phycisphaeraceae bacterium
CCCCGCCGCCTGGCCGCCCCCGGCCGCGTCACCACCGCCGCGGCACCCCACGGCCCCCGCCGCCGCCACCAGCAGCACCCCCACCACCATCAAGCATCGAGCCCGACACGTTGCGCCCATGCAAACATGCTACCGCAAAACAGCCTGCCCCTGCCGGCTCGCCGGCGACCGCCGTCAGGCCCGCAGGGCGCCACCGACGACTTGCCCGACGGGACAAGCCATGGCACCGGCGCGGGTGAGGTTAAATCAACCATTCAAATGTCATTAAAATCCCGCCAAGCCGCGCCACGCGGCCGCGGCCCTCGAGGATCCCTGCATGCCCGCCAGCTTTCAGGAGCTTGACCACCAGCAGACGCCCCTGGGCGAGCTGGTCCTGCGCCGACGACAATCCGTCTCGCTGCCCGACACCGTCGTCTACGAGGTCAAGCTCAACGGCGAGTTCCTCATGTCCAGCCTCGTCAACGCCAGCGAAAAGGCGCTGGCGGATCTGGCGCTGAGCCTCCGGCCCCGCCAGCCGTGCAACGTGCTCATCGGCGGGCTGGGCCTGGGCTGCACGGCCGAGGCGGCGCTGGCGCACGACCAGGTCCAGCGCGTAGACGTCGTCGAGTACCTCGATCCGGTCATCGCTTGGCATCGCAAGCGCCTCGTGCCGGCCGCGGCGACGTTGATCGACGACCCGCGATGCACGCTGATTCACGGTGATTTCTTCGACCGCGTCGGCACGCGCCCGGCCGCCGGCCAGCCGCGCTACGACGCGATCCTCGTCGACATCGACCATTCGCCCCGGTCCCTGCTGCACGCGCGCCACGGCCGGTTCTACGCCAGCGAAGGCGTCGAGCACTTGGCGATGCACCTGCGCCGAGGCGGCGTCTTTGCTCTCTGGTCCGCCGACCCGCCGCCGGACTCGCTGCTGAAGCGCCTTGGCCGGGTGTTCGCATGTGTGCGGTCGCACCCGGTCAGGTTCCGCAACCCGCTGCTGCACGAGTGGGAGCTCAACACCGTCGTCGTCGCCCGGCTCGAAGCCGAATATTCACCATTGAATGGTTGACTTTACCCAGATGGGATGTACTCAGGGTGCCACGGCTTGACCGCGAAGCGGCAAGCCGTGCGATCGTCGGCAAACGCACGGCTTGCCCTTCGGGACAAGCCGTGGCACCCCGGCGGGCGAGGTTAAATCAACCATTCAAGGATCAATAGTACAAGTGGACGACGCCATGACGCGGCCGAGCGACCCGGCCCGGCTCAACGACCGCTTGTCTGGCCACCGCGGCGCGTTAGGATGGGGACACCGCGTACCGGCGTGCACAGCACCGCGATGTCTTTTTTAGAAGGGACGCACGACATGGCATTCACCCTCGAGCTCGGCGAATCGATCCGCGACTTCTCCCTCCCCGGCGTCGACGGCCGCAACTGGTCGCCCGGCGACTTCGCCGACGCCAAGGTCCTCATCATCAACTTCACCTGCAACCACTGCCCGTTCGTGACCGGCTCGCAGGACCGCGTCGACCGGCTCTACGCCGAGTACGCCCCGCAGGGCGTGCGCATGATCGCCATCAACAGCAACGAGACGGACAACCACCCCAACGACTCGTTCGACGACATGGTCAAGCGCGCCCGGGAGCTGGACCTTCAGTACCCCTACGTGCGCGACGAGTCGCAGGAGGTCGCCTTGGCCTACGGGGCCCTGCGCACGCCCCACTTCTACGTCTTCGACGCGGACCGCAAGCTGCGCTACACCGGCCGCATGGACGACAACCCGCGCGACGCCTCCAAGGCCACGACCAATGAGCTCAAGGACGCGCTGGACGACCTGCTCGCCGGCCGGGAGGTGCGCACGCCGCTGACCAACCCGATCGGCTGCAACGTCAAGTGGTGGAACAAGGACGCCCACTGGATGCCGGCCGAGGCCTGCGACCTCGTTTAGACCCCACCATTCAGAACAACCACCGAGACACAGAGAGCACAGAGGTAAGCGGCTTACCGATCGGGCCTGGGGTGCATCTTTGTCGATCGTGGGCGTAGGTTGCGGGGTGGGTAAGCCCACTGCCTTGGCTGACGATCCACGAGGTTCGCGGTGGGTTTACCGGCGTTCGCCGGTGCCGCAGCCATCGCTTCGCTCTACCCACCCTACATCAACGCCTCACGGCGCGCTGTGGCCGTTACCCCCGCGGTTGACGTGGAGGCTGGCATCACCTGCCATGCCCGGTCACTGCCCGCGGGCCGGCACGTCGAGCGGCGAAACCGTGCCCGGCTCGGGGATCGGGGCGTAGACGGGGTACGGGCCGATCTCCAGTTCCAGCCCACCGTCGCCGACCGCCAAGCTCCTGGCGTGGCCGAGCATGTCGTAGGCCGTGACTTCCTCGAGGCCTTGCAGGCCGATCCGGACGGTGCGTGGTCCGGCGACGTTCCAGGCCATCAGCACCGGGTCGCCGTCGGTGTCGGGCGAGAAGAGGTAGGCGTAATAGCCGTCCTCGCCGTCGCTGATGACGTCGATGAGCCTGGGCCGGGGCATGAGCGCGATCATGTGCCGCACGGCGTGAGCGGACGGGCGCCAGGTGCCGTCGCGCAGGAAGAAGCCGGCGTTGTAGTTGTCCGTGTCGGTGGCGAACATGATGTGGACGCGCTCGACGCCCAGGCGCATCGCCCAGGCGTAGGTGCGCACGATGTACGCGGCCTGAAGCTCGGGCGAGACGTAGCGGCCGGCGTCGCGCTGCATCTGGAAGAACCCGCCATCGTCGTGCGAGATCGCCCAGCCGATCTCGGTGTACCAGATGGGGGTGTCGGCCCGGCCGTGGTCCGCGAGCGTCTGGCGAATGTGCTCCAGCCCGCCGGCGATGGAGTAACTGCCCCAACTGCGTCCGGCGTGCGCCTCGGGCGGATCGGGGTCGACGTAGGGCTGCGTCGCGAGGATGTCGTAGCTCGAGGCGATCGCCGATGCCATCTCATGCAGGTTGCGGATCCAGCGCAGGTCGCCGGCCCCGGCGCCGCCCGCCGAAAAGCCCACGACGCTCACCCCCGGCCACCGGGCCTTGATCAGCTCATAAGTCTCAGGCAGCAGACGCGCGTAGAGCGCCTCGCGCTCGGCCTCGATCTCGGCGCGCAACTTGTCCGGGTCGTCGGCGATCATGTAGCCGAAGTTCGGCTCGTTCCAGATGTTGACCTGATCGAGCGGGCGCTGGGGCACGTCGGGATGCTCCTCGAAGAAGCTGCCCCCGGGGCCGTAGCGCCCCATGACGCGCCGGATCATGTCGTGGTAGTTGGCGATGAACGCGTCGTCGCTGTCGAAGGCATCGCGCCGCTCGCTGCCGAGCGTGTAGAGCACGTCCGGGCCATCCTCGGCGAGCGCTCGCATGGTCGCGTCCTCCAGCGGCCCGGCCATGCGGATGGTGCGGAAGCCGACGTCGTTGATGCTCTGGCGATGGCGGCGATACTCCCCGCCCCAGGTGTACAGGCCATAGACCGGCACGTCGGCCCGGGGACGGTCGAGGATGTCGTCAAGCGGTGGCAGCGGATCGTCCTTCAACGCCCAGTTGCCGGGAATCGTGTCGGGCTGCTCGAGCCAACCATCGGCAAGGGCCGTGCCCGCTCCAAGCGCCAACGCCGCGACACAGGCGAGACCTGCGACTGCGAAACGCGTTAACTGCCCCATGGCGATGCTCCTTGTTGAAGGAGCCCCAGTCTATCCGCCGCCCACGACACCACAAGGGCCGGGATCGACCATCCTTGCCGGGTGCCACACAGCATCCCGAAGGGTGCTGTGTGCGAACGTCCTGGGTGGTCCGCACACAGCGCCCACCGGGACGCTGTGTGGCACCCCAAAAGACCGCTCCCACCGGCCTTTGTGAGAAATCCTCCACTGGCGGCTTGCCCGCCAGCCCCGGTTCCCCGAACTGCGGCCCTACCTGGCCGAGGGGCTGGCCAAGGCCGGCGACAGCGAGTACGTCATCTCCCACTCTCGCGAACTGCTCGACGCGGGCGAGGCGGCGGATCTCCTGCTTGAGCGTCTGGGCGAGGTCGGGCATGGGCGGGTCCGCAGCATAAGCGGTGGTCGGGCAGGTGCCGCCAGGCGCGCCCTTCGAGGTGGTCGTACCAGCCCAGCGATCGCCCGCAATCCGGGCCGGCCCAACTCATGCTCGGCTCGTGTTCGAGCCAGATGTCGACGTGACCGTCGTCCACGTTCATCTCCACGTTTTTGACCATCCAGGGCTTATCGAGGCCCAGGATCCGCTGACAAAGCTCGGTGTCTCGCATCGGCACGCTCCTTGGCGTACCTTTTTACGTCAACGTGAGCACCTCCGACAATGTCCGAGGAGCCTTTGAATTTCGCCTCCGACAGGCCCTCAGCGAAGGTGCTGCGGCGGGGGCGGGCCTCGATGCCAGTGGCCATGGCCGGCATGCCAGTGACGATCGTTCGCCTCGTCGTACTCCCATGGCTCGGGCGTGTCCGCGGGTGCATTTGAAGGCTGCCAACCAAGGCCGGACAGGTCCAGGGCCGGGCCTTGCGGTCGCTCAGGCGGTTCATCCGTCGGTGGCGAGGCCTGCGACTGCCGGTGCTGCGGCGGAGGCGGCCCATGGTGCCAATGGCCATGGCCGGCATGCCAGTGGCGGTTGTTGGCCTCGTCGTAGTACCACGGGTCGGGCGTGTCCGCCGTGATGGATCCCGCGTAATACGCCAGCGAGCCGACGAGCAACAGTCCGCTGAGCACCACGAGTCCGATCACCAGCGGCAGGCGTCGGCGCGGCGCGGGTTGCTGTTCCGAAAAGGTGGTCATCATGTACCGGCAACAGCGCTTGAACTTCTTGCCGCTTCCGCAGGGACACGGCGCGTTGCGGCCGGGCATCGGCTGGTTGGACTTTGCCATGGAGGCGCTCGCTGTTAGTGATTTCTCACTGCTTCGCTGGCTTCCGAGAGCAGGCTGTGATACTCATCTACGTTCATATAGCCGGGGCGGGTCCGTACAGGTTCGCCGGTTGGCGTCGCGATCACGGTCGTGGGGAGGCCGGTAATCCCGAATGCTTGCGCCAGCGGCCGGTGCCGGTCAACGTCGACTTTCACCGCGACGAAATCCCGCAGGCGCTGTTGAACGGACTCGTCGGCGAGCGTGGTCTGCTCCATGTGTTGGCAGATGCCGCACCACTGGGCGTAGAAATCGAGCAGAAGCGGCTTGCCCTCCTTTTCGGCACGGGCGAAGGCGGCTTCCGGCTGACGGGCCCACACCCCCTCGCTCAGCGATTCGGCGTCAGTCCCGGCCGCATCTTCGGCCCCGCCTGGCCACTGGACGCCGACCCACGCGGCGAGCGTTAGCGCCAAAAGGGCTGCCAGCACACCTGTTCGCCATTTTCGTGTCATGGTGCCTCTCCTGATCGAACCAGTGGTCATCGCCCCGGTGGCGGGGCCTGTCCAAGTTGTTCGTCGCCGAGGCCACGGAGGCCTTACACACGTCCGGGTGTGATGCGGCAAATGGTTGCTGGGCTGTCGAAGCGAGTCGTGGGCGCGTAAAAAGTGACGAGGCGCCTGTCAGGAACGCGAGCGGCGAGCGACACAAGGTCCGGGTGTCGACTGGACGCTTGGGATGATGATCACCTGCAAACGTGCGGCCGATCTGCTCTGCCAGGGTTTGGATCGGCCGCTGTCGTGCTGGCAGCGATGGCAACTGCGCGTGCACCTGTGGATGTGTCGGCCGTGCGCCGCGTTCGCCAGGCAGAACGAGGTCATTCTCGACTTGATCGCACACCGGTTTCAGGAGGTGGAGCCGGGGCAGCAATCGGATCCCCAGCTTGAGCGATTGTCGCGCGAGGCGTGCGAGCGCCTGAAGCGACGGCTACGCGAGGCCACCGACGGCCACGGACGTGAAGCCGCAAGACCTGACGAACATCCCCGAGACCAAGGAGAGTCGGCATGATCAACCAACTCCCGGATCACCAGGTTGCGACGGTCCAGTGTGCGGACGCGGATGAAGTCTTTCTCTGTTGCGACTGCCTGGGATGGTTTTCGATGAACCGCGTCGACGACGCGCAGTGGCGGCTGGTCCTGCAACTGCAACCGGGAGAACACCATATTCGCTATTACGTCAGATGCGGCAGGGCCACCCGTTGGCTCGGTGCCGAGCAGGTCGTCATCCTGGCGGCGCCGGTGAGCGAGGCCGCGGAGACCGGGACGACGTCAGCGTCCTACACGCCCGCGCCATGACGCTTGATCGCGTGCGGGTTCGGAGGCGCGTTCGGCTTGCCGCGGGCCAACTTCGCGTCGGCGAGCTTGCGTGGGTCACATCGGAGCCTTCCTACGGCCGAGTCAGAGACGACGAGCCGTCGCGGCCGATCCGAGAACACCCTGGCCTGGGTCTGTCCGTCTTAGCCGTCCGTGGCGGTTCTCTGATCCTGAAAACCCGGCGACACGTCGGTCCGCAGGGGACTCGCCAACGATTCCTGGGCGCCCTCGTCGATGCTTTGCGTCGTGGCTGGCGGTGACGCGAACAGTTCCGGCTGAGGCGTCACGGATGGCACGGCTTCCCAGGCCAGGAAGGCGAAGATCCCGGCGGGGGCGAGAAGGCTGAGGTGGGTGGTGAATGCGCCTGCCATGGCGTGGTTCTCATCTCAGGGCGGGGGAGGCGGTGGAATAGGCTACTGTCGCGTGATCAGCGTGATCTGCTCGATGTGAACCCAGGCCTGGCGGGGCAGATCGCGTGCTCCGGCACGGCCCGGATCAACCTGGATCTCGATCCATCGACCATTGCGATCGACCTGCAGCACGCGCGCTTCCACCGGGCCATAGGGGCCGAAGGCGACGATCACGTCGCGGTCGCGGCGCAGCCGCTCCGGCCGCAGATCGGTGGGCAGATTGGACAGGCTGCCGACATGCGGCTGAGCGGTCAGGGGCGCGTCCGACGCCCAGCCGATGAGCAGGCCTGCAACCAGCGCCAGGGGCGTCGAGAGAGATTTCATGCTCATCACGGTAAGGCTCCACTGCCCCACGCGCTGAGTCGCGCCGGTGGGGCGGTCCTTACACCGAAAAAGCCATGTCACCTGTAAGGATGCTCCCTCGGCCGCCACCCATGAGGCAGGGGAGGCTGTGCGCGATCAGATGGAGGATCATGCGGACGGCGGGTCTGCTGGCTCGCATTGGAGCGATGTGACATGCACATCCACAAGCGTTGGGTGCTCGTGCTGGCGGTGACGGGCGGGCAGCTCCTGTGCCTGGCGACCGGGCTGGTGTGGTTCACCCACTGGCTGGAGGCGAGTGGATCGAGGCTGGTGCGTGAGCAGGTGCTGGCGGACAATCGCCTGGTGGCGGCCCAGATGGCGGTGCTGATCGAGGAGATCGGCATCACGGATCCGCGGCCGGAGACGCCAGACTGGCAGCGATTGCAGGGGATGCTCGAGCGCATCCGCCTGCCGCACGACGGCTTTCTGTGCGTCGTCGACGCCCGGGACGGCCGCCTGCTCGGCCACCCGGAGCTGCGCGATGACCCGTCGTTGAGGCAGCGGCGTCACGGGGCGACGCGCCTGGAGGGCCCGGGCCTGGGCCGACGCATCATGGAGGCCGTGGATGAATATGAGAGCATGGGCGGCTGGGCGCAGATGCCGGACGGGACGCACCTGATCGGTGTCCAGAGCATGCCGGAGCTGGGCATTCAGATCGTGGCCCATCAGCGCGATGCCGGGGTCCAGCGGGCCGTGGCGACGCTCATCCAGCCGGTGCGCTATGGTGGGGCCGTGCTGGTGGGGCTGCTGGTGCTCGGATCGCTGGCGGTGACATTTCTCGTGGTCCGGCGATATGAAGATCGCCTGGCGAACGTGAACAACCAACTCGAGTCACTGGTGGAGCAGCGTACGGCCTCGCTGCTGAAGACGCGTGATGCGGTGATCTTCGGCCTGGCGAAGCTGGCGGAGTCGCGCGATGACGAGACGGGCGAGCACCTGGATCGCATCCACGCCTACGTCGGCATCCTGGCCCAGGAACTGCGGCGCAGCGGAGCGGATCTCGACGCCGCGCAGTGCCGGTTGATGGCGCTGACTTCTTCGCTGCACGACATCGGCAAGGTGGGCATCTCGGATGAGATTCTGCGCAAGCCCGGCCGATTCACCCCGGCCGAGCATGCACGGATTCAGCGTCACACGACGATCGGCGGCGACACGCTGATCGCGATCAAGCAGCACCTGGGCGAGGACGACTTCCTCGAAATGGCATGCCAGGTCGCGCTGGCCCATCACGAGCGGTGGGACGGGCAGGGGTACCCGTTCGGCCTGGCGGGCGAAGATATCCCGTTGGCGGCGCGGGTCGTCGCCGTCGCCGACGTCTACGACGCCCTGACCAGCCGGCGTGTCTACAAGCAGGCGATGGCCCACGAGCAGGCCTGTCACATCATCCGCGAGGCCAGCGGCAGCCAGTTCGATCCGGCGGTGGTCGCGGCGTTCGAGCGTGTCGAGGGCCGCTTCAGGCAGATCGCGGAATCGGGCTCGCCACGAGCGGTGACGGTCGCCGCCGCGGATGATTGACCGGGCGGTCATCCGCCGACGTCGGGGTTGCCGCCCCAGCGCGGGGCGATGTGGACCGGGTCGTCCTCACGGGCGGCACGCGCCTGCTCGGCGGCGGCTTCGGCCAGGTCCTCGGCGGTGAGGCGCGGCCAATCCTTCGGCGGGTCCATGTCCTGCCCCGGGCGCAGGACGTGGGCGCGATCGTAGCGATCCTTGACCCGGCCCCAGGTCGTCTGCGACCAGTGCTCGTGATCGATCAGCGGCAGGGGCGTGTAGAGCATCAGGCCCGAGACGGCCCGGCCGGTGCCGGGATACCAGAGGCTTTCCGTCTCGCGGTCCCAGAGGATGAACATGTTCATCCCGTCCCAGATGTCGGGGTCGGCGTAGGTGTAGCCGCTGAGGGCGAAGGTGAACGTGTGGCCGGCGATCCGGCGGTCATACACGGCGCCGAGGTCGGCGAGAATGCAGTAGGCGGCGAAAACGGGCACATCGTTGACCACGTCGTTGACCACCTCGTGACGGATCAGCAGCTCGATCGGATAGACGCGCACCTCGTCGCCGAGCTCGAGCACCAGCACGCGGTCATCGTCGGCCAGCCAGTCATCGGCCTGGTCGAGCAGGTCGAACCGCGGCTCGATCAGTGCCGGGAATCGCTCGCGGCCGATGCCGTGGTGAAGCTTGGCGGGGTCCAGCCGGAACTCGCTGATGTCAAAATGCCAGGACTCATCGTCCCCGCCCCAGAGGTAGCGGCCGTCAGAGCGCTCGATCACCCGCTCGCGCTGCTGTTGGTCGATGGGGGCGAACGCCTGCGACCAGTCGCTCTGGGTGGCGTAGTAATAGTCCGGGCTGAGATGCACCCACAAAAAGTGAACCAGCAGCAGACCGAAGGCGACGTGGTACATGATCCACAGCCGCCGGCGGCCGGCGGTGTCGGGGAGGCGGACGAAGCGATTGGCCATGGCTGGCTCCTGCACCGAGACGCACGTCTGGGAGTGGGTCGGCG
>SLDI01000189.1:0-9395 GCA_007125385.1 Phycisphaeraceae bacterium
GGAGCTTGTCAGTGTCGTGTAGCGTTGCGGCACTGGCGGGCAAGCCGCCAGTGGCACCCTGATGGGTCATTTGGCTGCCTCCTGGTGGCGGATGATGCAGGCGTTGCTGTGGCCGGTCAACGTCTCGACGAGCTCGGGGCGGTCGCCGACGTCGCATTTGCCGGCGACGGCCTCGCGGCAGCGTGGGTGGAACGGGCAGCCGGGCAACCGCTGGTAGGGATCGGGCACGGTGCCTTCGATGGCGCGGAGCACGGTCTTGCGCTCGACGGAGGCGCCGGGAATGGACTCGAGCAGGGCCCGGGTGTAGGGGTGCTGGGGGTTCTCGAAGAGCTCGACCGTCTCGGCGAACTCGACGACGCGGCCCATGTACATCACGGCGACCTCGTCGGCGACCTCGGCGACGACGGCCAGGTCGTGGGTGATGAGCATGACGCTCATGTTCAGCTCCTGCTGGAGCTCGCGGATGAGGCGCAGGATCTGGGCCTGGATGGTCACGTCCAGGGCGGTGGTGGGCTCGTCGGCGATGAGCAGGGCGGGCTGGCAGCACAGGGCCATGGCGATGACGGCGCGCTGCCGCAGCCCGCCGGACATCTCGTGCGGGTGCTGGCGGAAGCGTTGGCGGGCGTCGGGGATGCCGACGCGGCTCATCATGTGGATGGCGTGCTCGCGGGCCGCGTGCTTGTCCATGTCCAGGTGGAGTCGGACGGCCTCGGTGATCTGGTTGCCGACGGTGTGCACGGGGCTCAGCGAGGTCATCGGCTCCTGGAAGATCATGCCGATCTGATTGCCACGGATCTTGCGGATGGCCTCGCCGTCGGCGTCGTAGCGGGCGAGGTCGACGTAGTTGCCCCGGCCGTGGAAGTCGAAGAGGATGCGGCCGTCGACGATCCGGCCGGGCCTGTCGACGAGGCGGAGGATGGAGAAGCCGGTGACGCTCTTGCCGCAGCCGGACTCGCCCACGACGCCGAGCGTCTTGCCGCGGGGGATGGCGAGGTCGACGCCGTCGACGGCCTTGACGACGCCGTCGTCGAGGAAGAAGTGGGTGTGCAGGTTCTCGATGCGCAGCAGCGGGCCGGGGGCGGTGGCGGCGTCGGCGGTGGCGTCAGCGACGGGTTGTGCGGGGCTTTGAGCCATCGAGGTTCCTGTCTGCTTGCAAAGGCTGCTTGACCCCCGGGTGTCGGGCGTTCGCACGGCTTGCCCTGCGGGACAAGCCGTGGCACCCATCAACGCTCCTCTTATCCGTGTGCATCGGTGTGCATCGGTGGTTTCCTTCCGCGGCTATCGGGCATACGGGTCGGCGGCGTCGCGCAGGCCGTCGCCGACGAAGTTGAACGCCAGCACCGCGATGACCACGGCGATGGCGGGGGTGATCAGCCAGGGCTGGAGGGCGACGGCCTGGACGGTCTGGGCCTCCTGAAGCAGCACACCCCAGCTCGTCACGGGCGGGCGCAGGCCCAGGCCGAGGAAGCTCAGGGCGGTTTCGCCGAGGATCATGGCGGGGACGGTGAGGGTGAGGCTGACGATGATGTGGCTCATGAACGAGGGCAGGAGGTGGCGGAACATGATGCGGGCCTTGGACGCGCCGGCGAGCATGGCGGCCATGGCGAAGTCCTCCTCGCGCAGCGACAGGATCTTGCCGCGCACCTGCCGGGCCAGCGGCGTCCAGCCGATGAACCCGAGCACGACGGTGATGCCGAAGTAGATCATCAGCGGCGACCAGTGCGAGGGCAGGATGGCGGCCAGGGCCATCCACAGGGGGAGGGTGGGGAAGGCCTGGATGATCTCGATGCCGCGCTGGATGAGGTTGTCGATGGTGCCGCCGAAGTAGCCGGAGATCGAGCCGAAGATCAGCCCGACGACGAAGGTGACGGTGACGCCGACGAGGCCGATGGTCAGCGACACGCGCGAGCCGTAGAGGATGCGGGAGAACAGGTCGTGGCCGATCGAATCGGTGCCGAGCAGGTGGATGGAGGCGTGGTCGGATTGGGGCGGCGGCTCGCCGAGCTCCTGCTCCAGGCGTTCGTAGGCGCTGGTCACGGGCACGGGCTCGCCGACGCCGAAGAGATGGATGTTGGTCTCGAACAGGCCCCAGAAGGTGTAGGTCTCGCCGCGGGCGAAGAGTCGGATGGGGTAGCGCTGGGTGCGGTCTTCCTGGTAGACGCGTCGGCGTTCGACGGGGTGGCGTTCGTTCATCAGGCCGTAGACGAAAGGCATGTGCAGCCCGTCCTCGGAGATGATGCGCAGGCGTTGGGGCGGGGCGTAGGCGTACTCGGCGTTGCGGTAGTCGAGGGTGTAGGGGGCGACGAACTCGCAGGTCAGGCCGACGATGTACAGCAGCACGAGCACGAGGCCGGACCAGACGGCGACCTTGTGCTTGCGGAACTTGCGGACCATGAGGGCCCACTGCGAGGCGGTGAGCTGATCGAGGCCGACGTCCGCCTTCTCGGCCAGCGGGGCGCTGTCGGGCAGCGCTGAAGGGTCGGCGGTGGACGAGGCGTCGTCGCCGGGGAGTTGGTCGGGGCTGTGCTTGGGGTCCATCGAGCTCATCGGTCAGCGCCCCCTCCACATAAAGCCGGGACCGGTGGTCCCGGGGCATCGGCGGCCACGGCGGGACAAGCGATGATCCCTATCGCCCTCGTGACCCGGGTCGGCGCCGGCGTCCGCCGCGCCGACGAGGCAGGCCCACGGCGGACGGCGATCCGCCGCCGCCGGCCCGGGACCACCGGTCCCGGCTTTATAAGCGTTGCCTGCCTTCGTGCCTTGCCTTGCCATCACTTGGTCCCCCCTTCGTAGCGGATGCGTGGGTCGAGCCAGAGCAGCAGCAGGTCGGAGATCAGCGTGCCGATGACGGTGAGGATGGCCATGATCATGATCATGGAGCCGGCCAGGTGCATGTCCTGGTTCATCAGGGCGGCGAAGAGCAAGGGCCCGACGGTGGGCAGGCCGAGCACGATGGCGACGATCACCTCGCCGGAGATGATCATGGGCAGGATCCAGCCGACGGTGCTGATCAGCGGGTTGATGGCGACGCGGACGGGGTACTTGACGGTGAGCTTCCAGCGTTTGAGGCCTTTGGCGCGGGCGGTGACGACGTACTGCTTCTGCAATTCGTCGAGCAGGTTGCCGCGCATGACGCGGATCATGCCGGCGGTGCCGGCGGTGCCGATGACGATGATGGGCACCCAGATGTGCTTGGCGAGGTCCCAGACGCGGCCGAGGGACCACGGGGCGTCCTGGTACTCGATCGAGAACAGCCCGCCCGCGGTGCCGTACATCTGGTAGCCGACGTACATGAAGATGAGCGCGAGCAGGAAGTTGGGCGTGGCCAGGCCGATGAAGCCCACGAGGGTGAAGAAGTAGTCGCCGACGGAGTACTGGCGCAGGGCGGAGTAGATGCCGATGGGAATGGCCATGAGCCAAGTGAACAGGAGCGTGGAGACGGACAGGACGATGGTCAGGGGCAGGCGTTCGCCGATGACCTCGGTCACGGGGCGGTTCCACTCCATGGAGCGGCCGAGGTCGGGCCACTTGGGCCTGGGCCAGTTGAAGCCGTAGCCCCCGGCCTCCTGGGGCACCCAGATGTAGCGTCCCTCGGTGCGGGGGAAGCCGAACGGCAGCAGGTCGTTGAACCACTTGGCGTACTGGACGAGGAACGGGTCGTTGAGGTTGAACTCCTCGCGCAGGGCCTCGATCTGCTCCATGTCGACCTGCTGGCCGGACTCCTCCAGGGCGAGGATCTGCATGGTGAGGAAGTCGCCGGGGGGCAACTGGATGATGGCGAAGGAGATGAACGAGATCGCCACGAGGGTGGGGATCAGCCACAGCAGTCGACGGGCGATGAGGGCGAACATGGCTTAAGGGCCCTCCTCGTCAGGGATGGCCAGGGCCTGGTCGGGCTCGATGGCGTAGATCTCCGGGGCGGTGACGCCCGGGCTGCGGTACGTGAAGCCGTAGATCGCGCGATCGGGCACGTTGCGGAAGCTGTCGTGCTTGAGCACGAGCTGGGGCACCTCGCCGATGAGGCCGATGACCCAGAGGTTCTCGCGGTTCAGGTCGTTGATCTGCTGCCAGAGCTCAATGCGTCGCTGCTCGTCGGGCTCGACCATGATCTGGTCCCAGATGTCGATGACCTGGCGCAGCGGGCCGGTGGGCTCTTCGCCGGCCTCGCCGTCGAGGTTGTACCAGAGGCGGTAGCGCGGGGCCCAGTGCGAGCCCTGGGCGATGGGCACGAACCAGCGCGGGTCGACCAGCGGGTTCTTCTCGTTCTCACCCCACCACACGAGCACATCGTGCTGGGCGGCGCTCTGGCGCTGGTTGAGCAGGCCGCCCGAGAGCATGCGCATCTGGGCGTCGACGCCGACGGCGCGCCACTGGGCGGCGACGAGGCGGATGGCCTGCTGCGATCCGATGGCCTCGGTGACATCGATGAAGATCTGCAGCGGCCGGCCGTCGGGCCTGCGGCGGAACCCGTCGGGCGAGCGCTCGGTCAGGCCCAGCTCATCCAGCAGGGCGTTGGCCTTGTCCGGGTCGTAGGCGATGTGGGCGCTTTCCAGGTCGGGGCAGTAGTAGATCGAGCCCTTGGGCGGGGCCATCTGCCGCGGCGTGCCCAGGCCCATCCACTGGACCTCGCTGACCTCGTGGCGGTTGATGGCGTGGGACATGGCGATGCGGAAGCGGCGGTCGTTGAAGAGCTGGCGCAGGAAGTCGTCGCCGGCGCGGTTGACGTTGAAGGCGATCGCCAGCTCGCCGCCGCCGCCCTGCTCCCACTCGAGCACGCGGAAGCCGGCGTCAGGCGCGTGGCGCTTGAACAGCGGATAGTTGTCGAATTCGACGCGGCGGGCCTGCATGCCGATCTGCCCGGCCATGAAGCGCATGTTGATCAGCTCGGCGTCGAACATCTCGAAGATCAGCTCGTCGATGTAGGGGAGCTGGTTGCCCTGGTCGTCGACCTTCCAGTAGTAGGGGTTGCGGTCGAAGACCCAGCGCTGTGTCGACGGGTCGCGCAGCGGCACCCAGGCCCAGAGCCGGGGGCAGTCGGTGTTGTTGTAGCCCTGCATGTGGTTGAACAGCGCCCGGGGCGTGTTCTGGTTCTCTTCGCGCATCGCCTGGCGGATCTGCTCCTCGGAGGCGTGGTCGACGTGGAACTGCTCGAGGTAATGCCGCGGGTAGTGCAGCATGTGCATGTACGGGTCGAGCGAGGCCAGCTCCTGGGGCAACAGCGGGTTGGGCTCGGCGAAGCGGAAGACAAGTGTGTGGTCGTCGAGCTTCTCCAGCTCCATCGGCTCGCCGCCGCGCATGAAGATGCGGGGCACGGCGGCGTTGTAGGTCTCGTGCTGGACGTAGTCGTAATACCAGAAGAGGATGTCGTCGGCGGTGAAGGGGTGGCCGTCGGACCACTTGATGCCGCGGCGGAGGTAAATGGTGTGTTCGCGGGCGTCGTCGCTGGACTCCCAGCGGCTGGCGATGTTGGGGATGAGCTCGTCGCCGCCGGGGTCCCAGCGGATCAGCGACTCGTTGCCCAGGCGAAAGAGCATGTTGACGATGTGGGAGATCTGGCTGACGTCGTAGCGTCGCCACGCCCCGCCGTAGGGCCCGTGCTGCTGGGGCGGGACGATGACGAGCGGGTCCTCGGGCAGGCGCTCGTCGACGGGCGGCAGGTCACCGGCGTCGACCTTGGCGCGGAGGATGGGAGCCTCGTTGAACGCCCGGCCGCGGTCGGCGGGCCATTCGGTGACGCGGTGGTGGCCGACGGGCTCGGTGTCGTCGACGTGATGCTCGAGCTCGAGCTCGAGCTGGCGCAGCTCGGCCAGGGTCTGCTGCCCGACATCGGGCAGGGCCCAGATCAGCCAGGCCATGGCCTCGACGACCAGCACCATGGCCAGGCAGACGGTGGCCAGGCTGATGCCGATCTTGGTCACACGCTTCAGCACGATGCTCCAGCCTTCGCCCCCGCGTCAGCGCCCCTGCGCCGTTGCGCTTGCCAAGTGATGTTTGTACACCAACCAGCGGGGGTACGTCAATTTCACCCCGCGACCCCCCTGCCCTGCCGGCTTGTCATGCAAATATCTTTTTTCATGGTATTTATAAAATATCAGTCCCCCGCCGACGTCACGGCTGCCCATCGCCTGGCGCGGCTTGGGTGGTCTGCTCGATGGCGTAGGCCTCGGGGGCGGTGACGCCGGGGGTCGAGCGGAAGATGAACCCGTCGATGGCGCGGTCGGGCACGTTGCGGAACGTGTGGTGCTTGAGCACGATGTGCGGCACCTGCCCGACGATGCCCAGCGTCCAGAGGTTCTCCCGCTGAAGGTCGTTGATCCGCTGCCAGAGCTCGATGCGGCGGGCCTCGTCCGGCTCGACCATGATCTGGTCAAAGAGGTCGACCGCCTCGCGGATCGGGCCGGTGGGCTCGCGGCCGCCCTCGCCGGCCTGGAGGTACCAGGCGCGGTACTGCGGCGCCCAGTGCGCCGCTTGCGTGACGGGGGCGAACCAGCGCGGGTCCATGACCGGGTGCTTCTCGTTCTCGCCCCACCAGATGGTCATGTCGTGGCGGGCGGCGTGCTGGCGGCGGCTGATCAGCGGCCCGGAGAGCGAGCGCATCTTGGCGTCGATGCCCACGGCCCGCCAGTGCGCCGCGACCAGGCGGATCGCCTGCGTCGCATCCATGCCGCTGGGCACGTCGAGGAAGATCTGCAGTGGCCGGCCGTCCGGGCGCAGGCGGAAGCCCTCGGGCGAGCGCTGGGTCAGGCCCAGTTCGTCGAGCAGGGCGTTGGCCTTGGCCGGGTCGTGCTCGATGTGGGCGCGCTCCAGGTCCGGGCAGTGGTAGGGCGAGCCGGGCGGCGGGCTCATCTGGCGCGGCGTGCCGACGCCGAGAAACTGCACCTCGTTGATCTCCTGGCGGTCGATGGCGTGGGACATGGCGATGCGGAAGCGGCGGTCGTTGAAGAGCTCGCGCAGATAGGGATCGCCTTCGCGGTTGACGTTGAAC
Organism: Phycisphaeraceae bacterium; assembly: GCA_007125385.1. Lineage (GTDB taxonomy): Bacteria > Planctomycetota > Phycisphaerae > Phycisphaerales > Phycisphaeraceae > SKPT01. The sequence goes on from SLDI01000189.1 coordinate 6,986, forward strand.
GCCAGCGCCAGCTCGCCGCCGCCGCCGTGCTCCCACTCGAGCACCTCGTAGCCGCCGTCTGGTGCGTTCTGCTGGAACAGGGCGTAGTTGAGCAGCCCGCCGCGCCGGCCCTGCATGCCGAAGTCGCCGGCGATCAGGCGCATGTTGATCAGCTCGGCGTCGAATATCTCGAGCACCAGCGCGTCGATGTAGGGAAGCTGGTTGCCCTGGTCGTCGACCTTCCAGTAGTAGGGGTTGCGGTCGAAGACCCAGCGCTGGGTGGTCGGGTCGTGGCGCGGCGCCCAGGCCCAGAGGCGCGGGCACTGGTGGTTGGTGTAGCCCTGCTTGTGGTTGAACAGCGCCCGGGGCGTGGCGTGGTTGCCTGCGCGCATCGCCTGGCGGAGCTGCTCGGGCGAGGCGTAGTCCTCGTGGTACTGGCTGAGATAGTGCTTCGGGTAATGGAGCATGTGCATGTAGGGATCGCGCGAGGCCAGCTCCTCGGGCAGGAGCGGGTTGGGCTCGGCGAAACGGAAGACGATCGTGTAATCGTCGAGCTTTTCAAGCTCCATCGGCTCGCCGCCGCGCAGCACCTCGCGGGGCACGGCGCCGCTGTAGGTCGGGTGCCTGACGAAGTCGTGGTACCAGAAGAGGATGTCGTCGGCGGTGAAGGGGTGGCCGTCGGACCAGCGGATGCCGCGGCGCAGGTGGATGGTGTGCTCGCGGGCGTCGTCGCTGGACTCCCAGCGCTTGGCGATGTTGGGGATGAGCTCGTCGCCGCCGGGGTCCCAGCGGATCAGCGACTCGTTGCCGAGGGTGAAGAGCATGTGGACGATGTGGCCGATGCGGCTGACGTCATAGATGCGCCACTGTCCGCCGTAGGGCCCGCGCTGCTGGGGGGGGACGATGACCAGCGGCTCGTCGGGGACGCGCTCGTGGACGGGGGGCAGGTCGCCGGCCTCGACACGGGCGGCGAGCTGGGGGGCCTGGCTGAACCGGCGCGGGCGGTCGGCGGGCCACTCGTGGACGCGGTGATGGCCGACCGTCTCGCGGTGGCGCTGGCGCTCGGCGTGCTGCTCGGCGGCGAGGCGCAGCTCGGCGAGGCTCTCGGTGCCGACGTCGGGCAGGAGCCAGATCGACCAGGAGACGGTCTGGACGAGCAGCAGCAATGCCGCGGCCGTGGCCGCGAGCTTCAGCGCGACCCACCCTGTGCTGCGAAGCGCCGTCATGTGCGGGCCTTCTAACCCGGGGTGGGCGTGGGCGTCAACCGGCGCCGGCGCTGCTCTCATGGTGCGAGAGATAAGTCTGGTTGAAATCAGGCGCTGAGACGGTAGGATGGCGGGAAACGGAATTGATACTCATTCTCAATTTCTCTCCCCGCACGATGCAACGCACCGGCCGAGCCATCCCGAACCTGCTGCTGGCGCTGTTCGCCGTGTCGCTGGTGGTGGCGTTCGTGCTGATTCTGCTGTTGGCCCGGCCGGGCGCGGCGGAGCAGGAGCTGGTGCTCTACGCGGGCCGGTCACGGGCGCTGGTCGAGCCACTGATCGAGCGCTTCGAGCAGGAGAGCGGCATTCGCGTGCGGACGCGTTACGGGCACACCGCCGAACTGGCGATGTCGCTGCGCGAGTCAGGCCAGCGGGCGCGGGCCGACGTGTTCTGGGCCCAGGACGCCGGCGGGCTCGGGGCGCTGGTCGGCGTCGGGCTGCTGGCACCGCTGTCTGACGAGCTGCTGGCGGACGTGCCGGCGCATTACCGCCAGGAGCGCGGGCTGTGGGTGGCGACGTCGGGCCGGGCACGCGTGCTGGCCTACGCGCCGCAGCGTGTCAGCGAGGCCGAGCTGCCCGATTCCGTCTCTGACCTGGCCGAGGATCGCTATCAGGGCCGGGTCGCCTGGGCGCCGACCAACGCCTCGTTCCAGGCCTTCGTCACCGCCATGCGCCGCGTCCACGGCCAGGAGGCGGCCCGCCAGTGGCTGATCGACATGCGCGACAACAGCCCGCGGGCCTACGCCAACAACACCGCCATTCTCGAGGCCATCGCCGCCGGCGAGGTCGACTTCGGGCTGACGAACCACTACTACCTGCTGCGGCGGCAGGTGGAGGACCCGGCCTACCCGGTCGCCCAGACGTCCTTCGCCGATGGCGACGTCGGCAACCTGCTCAACGTCGCGGGCGTGGGTCGGCTGACGGCGGCGCGCAACGCCGACGCGGCCGAGCGCTTCGCCGCCTTTCTGCTCTCGGACGCTGCGCAGCGCTACTTCGTCGACGAGACGCTGGAGTACCCGGTGCGCGGCGGGCCGGGCGATGCCGCCAGCGGCGCGGCCCCGACCATCGACCTCGACGAGCTGGAGGATCTGCAAGGCACGGTGCGGCTGCTGCGGGAGGTGGGCCTGCTATGACCCCCGCCCCCCGCGCCATTCCCGCCCCCGCCA
>SLDI01000091.1:0-9361 GCA_007125385.1 Phycisphaeraceae bacterium
ATTGGTCCGGCGGTAGGTCAGGCGGTGAATAAGCCACGGGTAGCCGTGATAGACGAAGATAATCGGCTTGTCCTTCGTGAAGATCGCATCAAAATCGCGATCGCTCAGGCCATGGGGGTGCTCGCTGGGCGGCTGAAGCCGCATCAGATCCACCACGTTGACCACGCGCACCTTCAGTCCCGAAATGTGCTCGCGGAGCAAGGAAACCGCCGCCAGCGTCTCCAGCGTCGGCACGTCGCCGCAGCAGGCCATCACCACGTCCGGCTCGCTGCGGTGGTCGTTACTGGCCCAGGTCCAGATGCCGATGCCGGCGGTGCAGTGCTTGATCGCCTCGTCCATGCTCAGCCACTGGGGCTGGGGCTGCTTGCCGGCGACGATGACGTTGACGTAGCCCCGGCTGCCCAGGCAATGATCGGCCACGCTCAGCAGACAGTTGGCGTCCGGTGGCAGGTAGACGCGGATCACGTCCGCCTTCTTATTCACCACGTGGTCGATGAACCCCGGATCCTGGTGGCTGAAGCCGTTGTGGTCCTGCCGCCAGACGTGGCTGGACAGCAGGTAATTCAGCGACGCGATGGGTCGACGCCACGGGATGTCCCTGGCAACCTGCAGCCACTTGGCGTGCTGGTTGAACATGGAATCAACGATGTGGATGAACGCCTCGTAGCAGTTGAACAGCCCGTGCCGGCCGGTGAGCAAGTAGCCTTCCAGCCAGCCTTGGCACAGATGCTCGCTGAGTACCTCCATCACCCGGCCGTCGGCCGCAAGGTGCTCGTCACTGTCCAGAACCTCGCCGAGAAACGTCTTGTCGGTGGCTTCGAGCACGGCGGTCAGGCGGTTGGAAGCCGTCTCGTCGGGTCCAAAGATGCGGAAGTTGCGAGCCTGCTGGTTGAGCCTGATCACGTCACGAAGAAAGGCGCCGAGCGTGCGGGTGGCCTCGCCCTCCACGGCTCCCGGTTCCGGAACGTCCGCCGCATACTCGCGGAAGTCGGGCATCCGCAGGTCGCGCAGAAGCGTGCCCCCGTTAGCGTGGGGGTTGGCGCTCATCCGCCGTGTGCCTTGCGGTGCCAGCTCGCGCAGCTCGGGATTCAGCCGTCCGTGCTCGTCGAACAGCTCTTCGGGACGGTAACTTTTCATCCACCGCTCAAGCTGCTCCATGTGGGCGGGATTACTGGCCATTTTGGCCAGGGGCACTTGGTGCGAGCGCCACGAGCCTTCCGAGGGCTTGCCGTCCACTTCTTTCGGCCCCGTCCACCCCTTGGGCGTGCGCAAGACGATCATCGGCCACCGCGGCCGGAGGTGCGGACCATCTTCTCTGACCCCTCGACCGGCCGGGCGTGCGTCACCCTGGATCCGCCGGATCTGCTCATGCACCGTCTCAAGCGCGTCCGCCATGAGCTGATGCATCGCCGCCGGATCCTCGCCCTCGACGAAATAGGGTTCGTAGCCGTAGCCGCGGAGCAACTGCTCGAGCTCGTCGCGGGGGATGCGGGCGAGCACGGTGGGGTTGGCGATCTTGTAGCCGTTCAGGTGCAAGATCGGCAGGACCGCGCCGTCGTGGGCCGGGTTGAGGAACTTGTTGGCGTGCCAGCTTGCCGCCAGCGGGCCGGTTTCGGCCTCACCGTCTCCGACGACGCAGGCGACGATCAGGTCAGGGTTGTCAAACGCCGCCCCGAAGGCGTGGACCAGCGAGTATCCCAGTTCACCGCCTTCGTTAATCGAGCCGGGCACTTCCGCGGCCACGTGGCTGGGAATGCCGCCGGGAAAGCTGAACTGCCTGAACAGCCGTCGCATACCCTCGGCGTCTTCGCTGACGTCGGGGTACAGCTCGCTGTAGGTCCCTTCGAGGTAGGTGTTGGCGACGATGCCCGGCCCGCCGTGGCCCGGGCCTGTGACATAGATCATGTCAAGGCCGTGCCGCTGGATGAGCCGGTTGAGGTGGACATAGATGAAGTTCAGCCCCGGCGTCGTGCCCCAATGGCCCAGCAGGCGGGGCTTGACGTGCTCGAGCTTCAGCGGCTGTTGCAATAGCGGGTTGTCGTACAGGTAGATCTGGCCCACCGACAGGTAATTGGCTGCCCGCCAGTAGGCGTCGATCTTCTGGAGCAACTCGGGGGTCAGCGGCTCACGGGCTTGCGTCTTGGTCGGTTCAATCATGCTCGCTCCCTTCGTGGGCGGTGTCCGACGAGGGCAGGCAATCGTAGGTGTCCCGGGCGATCAGTGTCTCCTCGTCGACCGACACCACAAACACGTCGATCGTCGACCCGTCTGCGCTGATCTGCGCCTCCTTGCCGACCGTGTCGCGGTTTCGCCCTTCATCGAGGCGCAGACCGCACCATCTCATTCCGTCGCATGTTCGGTACCGGATCTCGGGGAAGTTCTCGCCGATGCCGCCACCGAAGACAACCGCGTCCGCCCCGCCCAAGGCCGCCAAGTACGCCCCGAGGTACTTCCGCAGCCGGTAGCAGAACATCTCCAGTGCCAGTCCTGCCCGCTGATCACCTTCCGACTCACGCTGGTGCAGCTCCTGCACGTCGGCAGAACGGCCGGAGATTCCCAGCAGCCCGGACTCGTGGTTCAGCCACTGCTCCACGTCGCTCACGCTCATGTCCGTACGGCTGCAGAGGAACCGCACGACCGCCGGATCGATGTCACCGCTGCGTGTGCCCATCACCAGCCCTTCCAGCGGCGTGAACCCCATCGACGTATCCACCGGTCGGCCGCCGTCGATCGCCGCAGCCGAACAACCCCCACCCAGTTGTAGTGTGATCAATTTCAACTCCGCCAGCGGCCGGCCCATGAGCTGGGCACACCGTTCGGCCATGAAGCGATGGGCCAGCCCGTGAAACCCGTAGCGGCGAATACCGTGCTCGTCGGCGACGTCAGGCGGGATCGCGTAGCGAGCGGCCCGCTCCGGCATATGGTGGAAAAACGCCGTGTCCAGTACCGCGACCATCGGAACCTGATCCCCCAGGACTTGACGTGCGGCATCGATCGCCGATAGGGCCGCGTCGTTGTGCAGGGGTGCCAGGTTCGCTGCGGTTGCGATCTGGGTGACGACCTGGTCGTTGATGAAGACCGGCTCGAACAGCCGCGGCCCCCCATGCACAACACGATGACCCATCCCATCGAGATGTAGCGCCTCCAACTTGCTCGACCGACCGAGCTGATCCAGTACCAGATGCATCGCCGTTGCATGGTCCGGCACTTCAGCGGTGTCATGGATTTCGGGGCCGTCGTGGGGCTTAAAGTAGATCGTGGCTTGACCACCGATCTCGCCGACACGACCGCTGACCAGCCGCTCCGAAGCGATCGCTGCGGTACTCCCACTTAATTCGATCAGCGCGAACTTGAGCGAGGAACTGCCGCAGTTGACTGCCAGAATCCGCATCGGCAATACCTCCAATCCAACAACACACTCGCCACGTTTCAGTCCCGCTTGCGGCTCGCTTTTCGGTGTGGTCGAAGCCCCGGCAGGTTGTAGAGCACCGCAAAGCTCGCCCCGATCAGCCAGCCGAGGATGAAGATCTGGATCAGCCCCAGCAGCGACTCCCACCAGCGGATATCCCACCGGATGATCGGCTCCACGTCCAGACCGTGCATCAGGCTGTTGAAGAACAGGATCACTGTCGCCTGCGGCACGGTCCACATCACGAACATGCAGCCGACGTACAGCAACGCGAAGGTCGTGCCCAGGGCGAAACCGCTGCGCAACACTTGCAGTCTATCCATGATGATGCCCCTTTCCATCCCCGGATTGTTCATCACCGTGCCCGTGTCCCAGCACCATGAACAGGTGGCACGCGAACATGACGATGATCACAATGGCCAGTGTGACACCACTGCTGACACCCAGCAGCGGCAGCACGAAAATCAGCATGAGCGCCCCCACGCAGCCGACGAGCATCCAGATCGCGTGCGACATGGTCCTGTTCCTTTCCGCAAGAGTCATCCTCATTCCATGCTCGCGTGGTTCGGCGGAGGCGTCTCAACGAGCGTACCCAGCACATCATCGAGCCGTGCGGTGGCCAGGCAGACACAGGTATCGGCAGCGCCGTAGTACATGTGCAGCTCGCCGTCGCGCAGCAACAGGCCTGTGGGAAAGACGACGTTGGGGACCAGCCCGGACAGCTCATAAGGGGCCTCGGCCTGGAAAATCCAGCCAGGGGCGCGGGCGATGAGGCGTGAGGGCTGGTGGCGGTCGAGCAAGGCCACGCCGGCGCGATAGATCGTCCGCCCGGCGTAGGCTTTGACGCCGTGGTAGATCAGCAGCCAGCCAGCCTCGGTTTCGATGGGCGGTGGGCCGGCACCGATGCGCACCTGGTCCCAGGCCGGCCCCGTCCCTTCGAGCATGACGCAGTGCGCCTCGCCCCAGTGGGCGAGGTCGGGCGAGCGGGAGGCCCAAATGTGCTCGCGGCCGGCAGCGTCAGGCCGGTGCAGGATCATCCATCGACCGTCGAATCGTCGAGGCAACAGCACCGCGTCCTTGTCGTTGGTCGTGCCCAGCAGCCCGAGCCGCTCGACCTGAACGAAGTCTCGCGTCCGCGCCAGCCCCACGGCCGGTCCCATCGGCGAATAGGCGACGTAGGTGATGTACCAGCACTCCTCCTCCGGCACGCAGGTTACGCGTGCGTCCTCGCAACCCCACGTTTCGTAGGGCCGGCCTGGATCGCCGTGGCCCAGCAGCGGTTGCGCGTCAATGCGCCAGTTACTCGTGCCATCTTCGCTGCGCGCCACGTAGACGCTGGAGTAGCCGGTGACATCTTCGGCCCGCAGCAGCAGGACCGTATCCCCATCGTGTTCAGTGGCGCCCGGATTGAGCACCGCCGCCGCCGGTACGGGCATGTCCCGGGGCGTCAGGATCGGATTGGCCGGCGAGCGTTGAAAGATGGGCGGAACAGGTGGGTGCGGGGCCGCGGAGCCGGGGTCATCGGTCGAGGAACGACTCGTATCTGTTGGTGCCTGGGGCTCGCCCGCCGCGGCCTCGTCGGCCTGTGCGGCGGTGCGCATGATGTGGCGGTCGGTGATCGGCAGGCGCCCGCCAGTCCGCAGGTACTTCCGGGGGTCTTCTTTGAACCATTCCAGGCAGGCCGGGCTGCAAAAGTGGTGCCGGCGGCCCTGGTATTGCATCGTTCGGTAGCCGGGCGTGCCGGGCTGGGCGCGCATGCCGCAGACCGGGTCGACGAGCGGTTCGGGAGATTGTGCAGCCATGAGCGGCCTCCGATCAGCGGCTCCGCGCCTCAATCCGACGTCGAATGGACAGCTTGAGGCGTTCGCCCGCGCGGCCGATCGCGCGGTAGAGGTCGGCATCCTGTTCCCGGATGATGATTTGACGCCGAGCGGCGAGTTCCAACTCGACCTGGCAGATTTTGTCCACGCCGCCGCGCGGGCCCTTCAGGTCCTTGAGCCAGATAAGCATCTGCGCGAGGTGCTCCTGTCGCCGGCGCAGGGGGCGGAGGATCCGGAGGTGAACCTGGCGACGCATCGCTTGCGAGATGTCGATGCGCCGGCCTCTGATCTGCACGAACACGGTTGCCTCCGTTGTTGAGGGTGTGGTCGCCTGTAGCGATGTCCATTTATCTAAACGAACGCCTGGCCCTCGCGGGTTCAAAGTTCGCGGAATGAGGCTGAGCAAGGCGTACGGCGCGCGACGCCGATCCCGATTCCACCATCTGAAAAATCCGCGCCGAATTGAACCAGGCAACCAACGCAGGACGTTCAGACCAGTGGATGACCGGGTTCTACGATCGGTCCGCGAGGAACAGCGCCGGCAGTCTCAGAATCAAGAACTCCTGCGGGATAACCGCACCAGGCTATCGGGCGACAGCGCGCCGGCGGCCCCACCAGCAGATGGAGGCGCCCCGATGCATCAACGGCATGACAGAGCAATCGCCGGACAACGATGGAGCCAGATTGCCCTCATGCTCAGCCAGGTGGCGTTACTGGTGGTGCTGGGGATGTTTCTCATCGCCGAACATCGCGTGCACACGGCCCTGTTCCGCCCGGGCCTGCTGGTCGCCGGGCTGGCGCTGCTCTGCCTGGTAACCCATTGGCTGCTGCATCGCGGGCTTGGTGAGCAGCGGGAACCTCGCGCCGGAAGGGGGCCTGACGATGCCCGGTGATGCTGCTGTCTATGGCCTGTGGATGCTGGTGATCGTCAACGTCGCCATCGTCCTGATCTTCGCCTTCAGCTTCTACCGGCCGCGGACGAAGCGGGACTGGCGCAGCTTCGGGGCGTTCTCGGCCTTCGTCGTGGCCCTGTTCACGGAGATGTACGGCTTTCCGCTGACCATCTATCTGCTTTCGGGTTGGCTGAGCACACGCTATCCGAGTGTCGATCTCCTGTCACATGACGCCGGCCACCTCTGGAACACGCTGCTGGGGCTGGAACTCGACCCGCATATCGACCCGTTCCACATCGCGAGCCTTGGCCTGATCGTCGCCGGCTTCATGCTGCTCATCGCCGCCTGGCGCGTGCTCTATCCGGCGCAGCGCGAGGGACGGCTGGCCACGGCCGGCCCGTACGCCCGGATCCGGCACCCGCAGTACGCCGCATTCATCCTCATCATGCTCGGCTTCCTGCTGCAATGGCCCACCCTGCTGACGCTGGCCATGTTCCCCGTGCTGGTGAACGTCTACGTACACCTGGCCCGGCGCGAGGAGCGCGATGCTCTGGCCGAGTTCGGTGAGGACTACGCCCGCTATGCGGCCAGTACGCCCGGATTCATTCCCCGCCTGCGCCGGCGGCGGACCGGCGCAGGAGACGTTCCTTCCGATTGAGGAGCACGGCCGTGGAAGTCTATTTCCTTATTGCAGTTGCGATTGTCATCGCCTGGATTCTCATACGAGCCGCGGGCGGGGGGAGGCGGCCCGACGAGGTGTCGCCAACCGAGCCTGCTGGCGGGAACGAATCGGCGCTGAGCCATCAGCAGTGGGTCGTACGCGATCCCGTATGCGGCGCCGTGGGGCCCGTGACGCAGGCATCGGCCACTGCAGAACATGCCGGCCAGCGCTTTCATTTCTGCTCCGAGCGTTGCAGAGACCTCTTTGTCGAGCACCCCCACCAGTACATTTCGTCCGTGGATCTTGCGGGCGAGACGTCCGTATTCGAACCCCGTGAGACGGAACCACCACGCCGGCTGACCCTTCTGGATTGGCGGGTGGTGGCGCTGGCCCTCGCTTCGTTCTTCGCCCTCACCTACGTGCTTTCAGTTCTGTTCGGGCTGCTGTTTCCTCAGTGGGCCATGTACGAGCTGTGGGGCCGGCTTCTGCCAGGCTTCACTTGGCTGAGCTGGGGCAGCTTCCTGGTCGGTCTGGTCGGCAGTGTCGCCTACGGTTTTTACATCGCCTTGGTGTTCTGCCCACTCTTTAACCTGCTCTCGCGGCGGCTTCGGGAGCGTAACGGGAAGGTGCAAGGGGCAGGCGAAGGAATATAGCCGGGCCACATCGAGCGGGTGTGGAACTTCTCAGTTCGTGCGCGAAGATCCAGCCGTACCGCGCCGCCACCTGCCCCAGCAGGGCCTGCCGACGCCGATCCAGACTCACACCGGTTGTAGAAGCTGCCACAAAACCACACACACGTTGAACCCACGGCCGGCCGCGGCTCGTTAGGAAAGGTACGCGGGCTGGGTCGCGCTGCGGCTGTCCGGGCGGGAGTTGGTGATGCGGCAACGGGTGCAAATCCTGATCCTTGTGGCGCTGCTGATCGCGGGCGTGCACTGGTTGGTGCCCGGCGAGCCAGGGTGGCTTCACGCCGTGCACGTGCTGATGCGCAAGCTGCTGCTCGTGCCCGTCGTGCTGGCGGCGGTCTGGTTCGGGCTGCGCGGCGGGCTGCTTGCCGCGGCCGCCGTTAGCGTTCTGTACGCGCCGCACGTCCTCGTGCAGTGGGCGGGGCAAATGGGAGAGAATCTGAACCAGGCCGGGGAACTGGTCACGCTCTGGACCATTGCCGCGCTGACGGGGCTCCTGGTTGGCCGCGAGCGGCGCGCCGTGCACCAAGTCGGCGAAGCGAATCGAAGCACACTTCAGGCCTTGCTGAAGGCCTTGGACGTGCGTGAACACAGGACCGAACAACACGCCCAGCGGGTGGGGGCCTATGCACGGCGCATCGGCGAGGAGATGGGACTGGCCGCGGGGGCTCTCGAGACGCTCAAGCAGGTGGCCGTTCTGCATGATGTGGGCAAAATCGGCGTTCCCGATCGAATCCTGCTCAAGCCCGGTGAGTTGAGCACGGATGAGTGGCGGATGATGCAGACGCATGCCGCACTCGGTGGTGAGATCCTTGCCGCCACACCCAGCCTGCGCGGCCTGGCCAAGATCGTACGCGCCCACCACGAGTGGTACGACGGCACGGGCTATCCCGACGGCCTGCGTGGTGAGAAAATTCCACTGCCAGCACGTATTTTCGCCGTCGCGGACGTCTTTGACGCCTTGACCAGCGAAAGACCCTACCGACGTCCCCTGCCGTGGCATGAGGCGCAAGCCTACATCAGGCGGCAATCCCATCGGCAATTCGATCCGCGTGTTGTCCAAGCATTTCGGCAAGTTCCGCTCGCCCAGTGGGCGGATCTCGCAGAACGCGCCGTCGCGGGACGCCCGTCAGCACCATCATTTCCAACGACTCCATCCGCGACCACATCTCATGTTTGAGACCATCCCCATACCGAAGTCGATCCGTGCCCGTCTGCTGTTGGCGGTCAACGCCGTGCTGGTGCTGGGTCTGGGCGTCATGCTGTCGGTGGATTCGCAGCGTGAGCTCGACGCCCGGCTGTATCAGAAGCACGTCGAGCTCAAGCAGCAGGCAGCGGTGCTCCTGCCGGCCGTGCAGGCCGCGTGGGCCGAGGGCCCGGAGGCTGTTCAGTGGTTGATCGACCAGGCGTGTGCCCGCATGCACGAGGGTCTGTCGCCTGGCCATCACCTTGCTGTCGAAGTTGACGGTCAGGTTTTTCAGGCGCGGACGCACCAGCGAGCCTCACCTGCGCACTTCCGGGCGATGGTGCAGGCAATCGACGATCAGCGATGGCAGGCGAGCTGGGCCGATCAGCGGATTCTGGTGGCCAGCCAGCACGAGGCAGAGGTGTCGCTCTACGTCTCCGAGTTCGTGGACAACATCTACGCGGACCTGCGCCACCACCTGCTGGTGCGGCTTGGCGCCCTGGCGGCGCTGGGGCTGATCGTCACGGGCCTGGTCAACCTCGTCCTCCTGCGGTTGGTCGCGCGCCCGCTGCAGCGCCTGGTGCAGTATCCATTCACGCCTTGTGCCACCGGACCTACGTAACCACAACATGTAGCGGTTGCGCCATGCCGCCATTCTCGGTACAAGATGGAGGATGGGCAGGCGGTACACGCAACGCGAGGTTGA
>SLDI01000704.1:0-9334 GCA_007125385.1 Phycisphaeraceae bacterium
ATGCCCGCGGGCACCGGCGTGTGCGTCGTGAACACCAGCCCCGCGCCCGCCGCCTGCCGCGCCTCGTCGAAGCTCACGTCGTGCTTCTCGATCAGGTTCCGGATACGCTCCAGCGACAGAAACGCGCTGTGCCCCTCGTTCATGTGGCAGACGTCCGGCTCGATGCCCATCGCCTGAAGCGCCCGCATCCCCCCGATGCCCAGCACGATCTCCTGCTTGATCCGCACCTCCATGTCCCCCCCGTAAAGCTGCGCCGCGATGTGGCGGTCGGCCTCGTCGTTCTGCGGCAGGTGCGTGTCCAGCAAATACAGCGGAATCCGCCCCACCTGCACCGTCCAGATCCCGATGTGCACCTGCCGGCCCGGCAGCTCGACGCTGACCGTGATCGGCTTCTTGTCCTTGCCCACCACCTGACGCATGGGCAGGTTCGCCAGGTCCAGGTCCGGGTAATACTCCTGCTGCCAGCCGTCGGCGTTGAGGTACTGCTGGAAGTAGCCGTGGCGGTAGAGCAGCCCCACCGCCACCAGCGGCAGGCCCAGCTCCGCCGCGCTCTTGAGGTGATCGCCCGCCAGGCACCCCAGACCGCCGGAATAGGTCTGCAGGCTCTCCGCCAGGCCGAACTCGGCGCAGAAGTAGCCCACGGTGAACTGGCCCGGCTCGTGCGGCGTGGAGTGGAGCCAGGGCGTGCGCGTCATGTGGCGCTGGAGGTTCTCCAGCACGCGCTCCAGGCTGGTCAGATACCCCTCGTCGCGCGCGAACGTGTCCAGCGTCTGCTGCGACACCATGCCCAGCAGCTTGACCGGGTTGTGGTGCGTCGCGTGCCAGAGGTTCCGGTCCAGGCGGACGAAGAGCTCGACCGCCTCCGGGTGCCAGGTCCACCAGAGGTTGTAGGCCACGTCCAGCAGCGGTTGCAAAGGCTTGGGCAGGCTGGGCACGACTTCAAAGGCGCGGATCTTGGCGAATTCGGGCGTGAGCATGTCGGGGGTCTTTCGTTGGCGTCGGTGTCGTTTATACCCGTGCGCCGGGGGCCGGGAAAGAGGGCGTTGGCATGGACGATCCCTCTGGACAAGCCCCGGCTGGCGATGGCGGCGCCCCCTTCGGGGGCGGGTGCGGCGGCCGACAACCGGGCGCGATAGTCTTTATATCGGTTCAGCCGACGCCTCACTCGTGCCCGGCTGCGGCTGGGGCGTGATCGGCGCGGACGCCGCCATCGCCGCGGCTCGTCGCCGCCGCCGCCAAGGCCTCCAGCCGGCCGAGCGTCCGCTGAACCTGGGCTCGGAAGGCGTTGTAGGGGAAAAGAGTCACCACCGCCACGGCCAGGCCGGCCGCAGTCGTCAGCAACGCCTCGGCGATCCCCTCGCTGACCTGCCGCGGGTCCGTCGCCTGCGTCGCCGGCCCCAGCAGCTCGAAGCTCGTGATGATCCCCAGCACCGTCCCCAGGATGCCCAGCATCGGCGCCGCCGTGATGATCGTCGACAGCGTGGGCATGAACCGCTCGACCCGCCGGCGGTGGCGCTCGATTGCCTCAAGAGCCGCAGCCTCCGTCGCGCCCCCGCCGCCGCCCGCGGTGGCGGGGGGGAGCAGGTCCGAGACGAACCGGCTGTACAGCCCGACTTCGCTCTGACCGGCGAGCCGGCGGGCGCCGTCACGCTCGCCCTGGCGCAGCAGCTCGCCCAGCCGGGCCGCCTGGCGGAGTTGCCCCGGGCGGTTGATGCGGATGAAATACCAGCCCCGCTCAAGCAGCAGCGTCAGCGACGTGATGCTCAGCAGCAGCAGCGGCCACATGGCGATGCCGCCGCGGGCCATGAACTCGTAAAACGCCTGGATCATGGGTCAAGGATAGCAGCGCGCCGGGTTACGCCGCGGTCGGCGGGCGGCCCGGGAATTCGGGCTTTCTGCCCGCCGGTGCCTCGGCCGGACCTGTCCGACCTGGGCCCGGCACGCACGCATCTGTCGGACCGGTGTTCTAGCGGATTGCGCCTCCGGTTCCTGGATCGCCCGGCGAGGTTGCCGCACGGGTTTCTCCAACCCGCGGGAGCCGGGGCCCGGCTCGTTGCGGAAAATCGATTGCGCTGCCCTGCCCCCGGGCCTGCGGGCCAACGGAGGTCTTCTCTGGCGCGATTCGCCCAGCAGGTGGATTTCCCCTTGCGACGGTTTGCGTGGACCGTTACGATCGTGCGGCTTGTACGGATCACGAGTGATGCGGGCATCCTGGGGCGTCGCGAGCCCGCCGGCTGCACCAGGACCCATCACCATGTCGCACCTTCGCTCCGCCCTGACCGCCCTCGTTGTCGCCGCGCTTGCCGGCCCCGCGCTGGCCGCCAGCAACCTGAGCTTCGAGACCGGGAAACTGACCGGCTGGGACGTCTACGGCCACGCCCAGGCCGTCGACGACAGCCTCGGCGTCAACCCCACCCACGGCAAATATCAGGCCAAGATCTTATCCTCGATCCCATCCGACCCGCCCTCGCCCGGCCTGTTGCCCGAGGATCTGGCCTCGGCGACCGGCATCGACATCGAGGTCATCAATGAGTGGGCGGCCTACCCCGAGGGTTTCTTGGAACCGTTCACCCCGGACATGCTCCCGGTCCACGGCTCGGCCATCGCCCAGCACGTGTCCCTCGGCGCCGGCGCCTGGATTTCGTTCGACTACCACTTCCTGACCAACGAGGGCGGACCCTCGCAGAACCACAATGACTTCTCCTTCGCCGCCCTGCTCGGGCCCGACGGGGGTTTGGTCGACGGCTTCGTCCTGGCCAACACCTGGGACACCGAAGTCGACGGTGCCGCCTCCACGCCCTATGCCGGCCTGCTGCCGCCCCCCGGGTACAGGTCGGCCCAGCTCTTCGCCGGCGGTCTGTCGGGCACCCATCGGCTGGTCTTTGGCGTGATGGACGCGCACAAGGATGGCGAGGAAGCCAGTGGGGAGTCGGTGCTGCTGATCGACAACGTGCACGTGGTGCCGCTGCCGGCCGCGGTCTGGCCAGGCCTGGCGCTGCTGGGCGCGATCATCGTTCCGGCGGCGTGGAGGCGGCGCCGATCCGCCGCAACGCACCGCGCCGCCCCGCTACGGTAAAGTAAAGGTTCATCCGGGATTTCCGGGATCGCCCTGAAGGGGCGAAGGGTTGTGGCCACGGGTGGAGCGCAGCGCAACCCGTGGTTGTCAGCAGCGTGAACGAACCCCGCCCCGGCAGGGGCGGAGGCGATGCAGCCTGGCATGCTGCCTCTGCCCCTGCGGGGCAGGACGTTTCATGGCCACATCATCCACGGGTTCCGCTGCGCTCCTACAAGCCAGCACCCCGCCGGGGTGGCATTGTCACGGCGACCCCGGAATTGCCGTATGAACCAGAGTAAAGGCGGGGGCATGGAGCGCCACGGCTTGTCCGCCGCGAAGCGGCAAGCCGGCACACAGACTCTCACGATGCAGCCTCGTCCGCGTCGTCGCGCCGCTGGCGTGCGGCGGCCTGGGTCTGGGCTTCGGCCTCATCCTCGGCCGTGGCCTGGGCGTCGAGCTCGGCCTGGTCGGCGGCGCCGACCTCACGCTGGACCTCGGCGCCGTAGCGGAACGCGATCAACTGGCAACGCTTGCATCGCCAGGCCGGCAGCCGGGCCCGACGCATCCACGAGAACGTCCCGGGAATCGACTCGGCGAAGCCCACCCCCGTGCCGCCGGCGCTGTCGGTCCGCCGGAACCAGTGCATGCCCCCGCCCGTGGGCAGAAAGCCCGATTCCATGGTCGAGCCGCAACGCGCGCATCGCAGGTCGGTCTCAATCGTCATGGCAGCCGTCCCTTCGTCCCAGCGGACCACGCCCCGCCCATTGTCTGCGGGCGCTCGGCGCAAGGCAACCGCCACGCGGCGGCGATGTCGACAGGCGCCCCGCCAGGTCGCAGCCGCCCCGGACGCCGGGCCTCGGCTACCCAGGCGCGGGCGATCCGACTATGATGCGGCCCGATTTCAAGGCTTTCACTGAAGGATTCGACCAGCATGAGTCACGTTCGCGATTCCGAGCCATCCGCCGGGACCTCCGCCCCCCCCAGCGGGGCGCCGCTCTGGCCCCCGCCCCTGCCCGTGCCCATCGACCAGCACCGGCCGCGACAGGGCCCCGACACCGGGCTCGACCCCACCGCCATGACCACCGCCGGGCCCTCGCCCTACCAGCGCTACCGCGAGATGACCATCGACGAGCTGCTGCTCGAGAACCGCGTCATCTTCCTCGTCGGCGAGATCAACCACCAGACCGCCACCGGCGTCATCATGCGCCTGCTCTACCTCCAGAACCAGAAAAAGGGCGTGGACATCAACCTCTACATCAATTCGCCCGGCGGGGCCGTCGACGACACCCTGGCGATCTACGACACCATCCAGTTCCTCGACTGCGAGGTCGCCACCTACTGCATCGGCAAGGCGATGAGCGGCGGGGCCATCGTCCTTGCCGCCGGCGCCAAGGGCAAGCGATACAGCCTGCCCCACGCCAAGATCATGATCCACCAGCCCTACGGCGGGGTGTACGGCCAGACCACGGACGTCCAGATCCAGGCCGAGGAAATCCTGCGAACCAAGGACCAGCTCAACCAGATCATGGCCCGGCACACCGGCCAGAGCGTCGAGCAGGTCGAGCGCGACTCGGAACGCGACAAGTTCTTCACCGCCAACGAGGCCCAGCAGTACGGCATCGTCGACGAGGTGATCGAGAAGACGCAGTCCAGCGCCGACACCCCGCCGCCGGCGGCGTCGTGAGCAACCGCCGAGACATAGCGAGCGCATCGGGGCGTACGAAAAACCGCGAAGAAGCGAAGCAGGCGAAGGGGAGGATGTCATCTGCTGCCCTGGGTCTGCGTTACGCCGACACGTCGACGTCAACGACGCTTACCTCGATCGGGCACGCAAGGTGTTCGGAGGCACCCTCCCCCGGCCCCTCCCGGAGGGAGGGGGGTTGGAACCAACCCGATGATTCACCTTCGCGTCCTTCGCCTGCTTCGCTTCTTCGCGGTTTCTCAGAGGCTCCCACGCGTTCATGGCCTCTGTGGCGAATCACCCGGGCTGGCTGGAGCCTCATCATGCAGACCATCTCCGACGTGCAGGGCCTGATCGACGCCGTCACCGACGACGTGCGAGAGATCCGCCGGGACCTGCACGCCCACCCGCAACTGGGCTTCGAGGAGACCTACGCCAGCGAAACCGTCCAGCGCCAGCTCGATCAGGCGTCCGTGCCCTACGAGGCGGGGCTCGCGGAGACGGGGGTGGTCGGCTGGATCATGCCCGAGGACGAGGCCGCGGCCGCCCGGCCGGCGGTCGCCCTGCGTGCCGACATGGACGCGCTGCCGATCACCGAGCGTACCGGCCTGCCCTACGCCTCGCGCTTCGACGGGTGCATGCACGCCTGTGGGCATGATGGTCACACGGCGATCCTCATCGGCACCGCCCGCGTGCTCGGCCAGTTGCGCGCCCTGCTGCCGCGCCCCGTCAAGCTCCTGTTCCAGCCGGCCGAGGAAGGCCGGGCCGGCGCTCGCCACATGGTCGAGGCCGGGGCGCTCGAGGCCCGCGTCGGCGGCGTGGCGGTCGAGCGCATCTTCGGTCTGCATGGCTGGCCTCAGATGACCCTGGGGCAGGTCCACACGCGCGTCGGGCCCATGATGGCCGGCAGCACCTCCTTCACCATCGAGGTCACCGGCCCCGGCGGCCACGGGGCCTCGCCCCACCTGACCAGCGACACCATCCTCGCCGCCAGCGACATCGTCACCACGCTTCAGAGCGTGGTGGCGCGCCAGGTCCGCGCCACCGCCCCGGCCGTGGTCACCGTCGGCACCATCAACGCCGGGCAGGCGGTCAACATCATCCCCGACGCGGCCCGGCTGACGGGCACCGTCCGCACGCTCGATGGCGAGATCGACGCCATCATCCGCCAGCGCATCACCCGCGTCGTCGAGCACACCGCCGTGGCCCACGGCTGCGAGGCTGGCGTCCAGTTCCGCGACGGCTACCCCGTCGTGGTCAACGACCCGGCCGCGGTCGAGCAGGTCCTGGCCGTGGCACGCGAGCACGCCGGGGCCGACAACACCTGCATCATGGACCACCCCGTCATGGGCGCCGAGGATTTCGCGTTCTATGGCCAGCGGGTGCCCTCGGCCTTCTTCTACCTCGGCGTCTGCCCGCCGCAGCGCGACAGCTACCCGGCCCTGCACACGCCCCTGTACGACTTCAACGACGACGCCCTGGCCCTGGGCATGACGATGATGGTCCAGTTGGCACTGCAATCGTGAGCGTGGCGGAGCGATGGCGGGGACGCGTCGGCGGCCTGTGAGGGGGCGAATCTTCATCTCGAGCATTGAACCCTGCGCCAGTCGTGGCATAATGGTGTCAGCGGCCCGGCGGCGCCAGGGGTGGGGCCACGCGCCTCGTGAGTGGTAAGTTCCGCTCCGGGTTTGCGTTAGCACAATCCAGCGGAGGAGTGTAGATGGTGCGATCGCCCAGCCTTGTCTCGGTGGTGGCGGCCTTTCTCATGCTCGGCGTGATGGCGGGCGACAGCCCGGCCACCCAGGGCGGGCCCTTCCCCGAGTGGGAGAACGGGCTGCCCGCCGACCCCGCTCACTTCCCCATCGGCGTGTGGTTGCAGAACGAGCGCTTTCTGCACGACTACCGCGACATGGGCATCAACCTCTACATCGGCCTCGGCGGCTGGCGGAGCCAGCAGGAGCAGTTGACCTACCTCCGCCAGCACAACATGCCCGTGATCGCGCATCAGAACAGCACCATGCGCTCCCTGCTGGCGCAGAACAGCTCGTTGCTCGACCCCGTCGTCGCCTGGATGCAGCAGGACGAGCCCGACAACGCCCAGTCCGACGGCCAGGGCGGCTGGGGCCCGCCCGTCACGCCCGAGGAGATCCAGTCACGCTACGAAACGTTTCAATCGCACGACCCGACCCGCCCCGTCTACATGAACCTCGGCCAGGGCGTGGCCTGGGACGGCTGGGTCGGCCGCGGCGTGCGCACCAACCGCCCCGAGGACTACCCCGAGTACCAGAAGGGGGCGGACATCCTCTCCTTCGACATCTACCCCGCCGCCTCCACACGCCCCCAGACACAGGGCCAGTTGTGGCGCGTCGGCTACGGCGTCAAGCGCCTGCGCGAGTGGACCGACGACGACAAGCCGGTCTGGAACATCATCGAGGCCTCACGCATCAGCGGTGCCGGCATGGTCAGCCCCCACGAGATCCGCGCCCTGGCGTGGATGTCGATCGTGCATGGCTCCACCGGCATCGGCTACTTCGTGCACGAGTGGGACAGCGACGGCAGCCTCGTCAGCACCCACTCGCTGCGCGGCAACGACGTGCTCCGCCCCGCGGTGACGGCCGTCAACCACCAGATCCACGAGCTGGCGCCGGTCATCAACAGCCCCACCCTCCACGACCGCGTCAACGTCATCTCGGGCAACACCGCCGACAGCATCGCCACCAACTACGGTGTCGACGGCATCGCCACGATGCTCAAGAGCGACGGCGAGGACGGCTACTACCTGTTCACGGTGCGCATGCGCGAGACGTCAGCGATGGGCACATTCCAGATCCTCGATCTGGTCGGCCGCGGCGGCGAAGCCTACGTGCTCGGCGAGGACCGCATGATCCCCATCGACGCCGACGGCATGTTCAGCGAGACATACGACGGCTGGGACACGAAGCTGTATCACATTGTGCCCGAACCGACGTCGGCGGCGCTGCTCGCCGCCGGGGCCGGGCTGCTGCTGATGCGGCGACGCGGACGGGCGTGAGACCTACCCGGACCCCTGGAGGAGAGTCAGATGCGCGGTTTGGCACGGAGCGTGACGTTGACGGTGGCCGGTGTCCTGATGTTCGGTCTCGCGGCCGCCGAGGTGCCGGCGACGCAGGGCGGGCCGTTCACCGAGTGGGACAACGGCCCGCCGACCGATCCCGACTTCTTCCCCCTCGGCGTCTGGGCCCAGGTGCACACGCAGGCCGACCGCCACGCCCAGATGGGCATGAACATGTACGTGTCGCTCGGCGGCTTCGGGCCGGCGACGCAGCAGTTGTCCGCGATCAACAACGCCGGGCTCTACGCGGTGGCGCATCAGACCTCGGAGATGCTCCAGCTCCAGGCCCAGAACCACCCGCTGCTGGACACGGTCGTGGCGTGGATGCAGGTCGATGAGCCGGACAACGCCAAGAGCGGCGGCGATCCGTGGCGGTACATCCGGCCCGATGAGATCCAGGACCGCTACGACGACATGCACGCCAACGACGGCACCCGCCCCGTTTTCATGAATCTCGGGCAGGGCGTGGGCTGGGACGGCTGGCACGGCCGGGGCATCTACACCGGCCAGTGGCAGGACTACCCCGAGTACCAGAAGGGCGCCGACGTCCTCTCCTTCGACATCTATCCCGCCCAGAGCAACCATGCCGCCACCGCCGGGCAGCACTGGCGCGTGGCCTACGGCGTCAAACGCCTGCGCGAGTGGACCGACGACGACAAGCCCGTCTGGAACATCATCGAAGCCTCCCGCATCCGCGAAGGCAACAACGAGGTCACCCCCCACGAGCTCCGCGCCCAGGCATGGATGTCCATCGTCCACGGCTCGACCGGCCTGGCCTACTTCGTCCACTACTGGGACGCCGACGGCAACGTCACCACCAACTCGCTCTGGTCCAACCCCGTCCTGCGCCCCGCGGTCACCGCGCTCAACGCCGAGATCACCAGCCTCGCGCCCGTGATCAACAGCCCCACCCTCCACGACCGCGTCAACGTCCTCTCCGGCAACACGGCCGACAGCATCTCCGACAACTACGGCATCGACGGCATCGCCACCATGCTCAAGGAGTACGAAGGCGACTACTACCTCTTCACCGTCCGCATGCGCGACACCCCCGCCTTCGGCGTCTTCCAGATGCCCGAGCTCGACTCGAGCTGGGAGGCCCACGTCATCGGCGAGGACCGTGTGATGACCCTGGATCAGCACGGCCGCATCGGCGACCACTACGACGGATGGGACACCCGCCTCTACCGCATCACCTACATCCCCGAGCCGGCCTCCGCCACGCTCCTGCTCGCCGGCGCCGGTCTCGTGCTGATGCGACGACGACGATAGCAGTGCAACGCCGCCGCCGCCCCACGCACCAGGCTCCGTCCGAAAACCGCGGGAGTGCGGGTGCCACGGCTTGACCCGAAGGGCAAGCCGTGCCTTCGTCGGCCACCGCACGGCTTGCCGCTTCGCGGTCAAGCCGTGGCACCCACTTGTCGGACGGAGCCCAGTCCTCATCGGGTGCCACACGACACGCGGAAAGGTGGCCGTGTGCGCTTCCGGGGTCGGTGACCGCGCCACA
>SLDI01000178.1:0-9328 GCA_007125385.1 Phycisphaeraceae bacterium
ACCGGGCAGATGAACGCCCTCTACGTGCTCAAGGCGCTGGAACAGGGCGCTGACGGTGTGATCGTCTCGGGCTGTCATCCCGGGGACTGCCACTACTCCCGGGGCAACCTGCTGGCCCGGCGGCGGGCCGCGGCCATGCGCCAACTCCTGCACCTCTTGGGCGTGGACCCGCGTCGACTGCACTTTGCGTGGGTCTCGGCCTCGGAAGGTGCCAAGTGGGCCAAGCTCGTCAGCGACGTGGTGGACGAGGTGCGCCAGGCCGGGCCCATAGGAAGCTGGACGCGTAACGGCGCCAGCGCAGTGGGCGGACCGCCGCTGGCGTTGCCGCCACGTCCGACAGCGCCGCGCGACCGGCCGGCGACGGAGCACAACCGCGCCGTGCGCGAGCACCTGCAAGGCCTGGCCCGCCAGTTGCTCGAGTCCGGCCAGGCCAGAAAGGTCATCGGTTACCAGCGCGTCAACGGCCGGAGCGTGCCGGCGATGATCACCGATGCGTCGCAGGTCAATGCGTTGACGTGGGACGACGCGTGCCACGCCAACCTGGCCACCTACCTGAGGCGCGACACGCTGGCCAGCGCCGCGGCCGAAGCGTCCTCCAACGGCAAGGTCCAGCTCTCAGTCGAGGGTCAGCAGGTCAAGTCCACCGCCACCGGGGCCGCCGGAACCGTGGCGGTGGTCCTCAAGCCGTGCGACGCACGCTCGATCGTCACCTTGCTCCAGGAGGGGCAGCTGCAACGACAGCGCGTCTGCATCATTGGCGTTCCATGCCAGGGGACATGGCACGGCGAGCAGTTGGCGGGCAAGTGCTACGCCTGTCCCGGTGGCGTCGCGGAGCTGGCCGACTACACCGTTACCGCCGAGGGCGCGACCCCGGGCCGGGCGCAAGGCCAAGGCGCGGCGGCCACGGCCAACGACCCGCGCCTGGCCGAACTCGAAGCGATCTGGCAAGCCGAGCCCGCCCAGCGCTGGGCGTTCTGGCAGCAGCAGCTTCGCCTGTGCCTGCGCTGCGATGCGTGCCGGGCGGTGTGCCCGATGTGCTACTGCCAGAGCTGCGTGACGGAGAAGCACCGCCCGCAATGGATTTCACCGGCCCCCGACGCCATAGGCAACACGGCGTGGAACTTCATCCGCGCTTTTCACCTCGTCGGCCGGTGCGTCGGCTGCGACGCGTGCGCCGCGGCGTGCCCGGCGGAAATCCGGCTGGACCTGATCAACTTCGCCTTGGCCCGCGAGATCGAGCAGCGCTTCGGCTACCGTGCTGGCGAGGACGCCGACGCCTCGCCCCCGCTGGCGACCTACACGCCCGACGATCCGCAGGAGTTCATCCGATGAGCCGCGACGACGGGACGAGCTATCTGCTGACCGAGACGCAACTGCGGGCCTGGCTCGACGAGCTGATCGCCGACGACTGGCAGCTCGTCGCACCGGTGGTGGACGCCGGCCCGCCGCGCTTCGAACCCGTCACGCACGCCGGGCAGGTCGCACTCGATGCCGCGCCCGGCCCGCCCACGCGCTGGTCGGCCAAGGAATACCTCTTACCGCGGCAGGAGACGCTGCTGCACTACGCCGCATCCGGGGCCGGCGTGGAGATCACGGCGCCGCCCGCCGACGCCCGGCCGCGCGTGCTCTTTGGCCTGGCGCCGTGTGACGCCGCCGGGCTTCAGCGCCTCGCGGCGACGTTCGAGACCGGGCCCGGCGACCCGTACTTCCAGGCTCGACGCCAGTCCACGGCGATCGTAAGCCTGGCATGCCGCGCCGCCGGGCCGATGTGCTTCTGCACGGCCGTGGGCGGCTCGCCCGGTGGCCAGGGCGGTAGCGACGTACAGTTGCTTGCCGTACAGATCCAGGGTGAGTCGGGTTTCATCCTGCGTCCGCTCACGGACAAGGGGGCGCGGCTTGTCGAGGCCAGCAGCGACGCGTGGTCGGCGTGCTCACCGGAGCTTGAGGCCAGCGCCGAGCAGCGCTTGCGGCAGGTGGAGGAAACGATCAGCCGCGAGACGCTGCCCGCGGCAACGCCGGGGCTTCTGGAGCAGGGCTTCGACGACGAGGTCTGGCAGGAGTTGGCCGATCCCTGCCTGGGCTGTCGCGTGTGCACCATGGTCTGCCCCTCGTGCTCGTGCTTTGACGTCTACGACGAGGGTACGGCCGCGTGCGGCCAGCGCTGCCGGTGCTGGGACGGCTGCACGCAGGCGCTGTTCACCGCCCATGCGACCGGGCACAACCCGCGGCCGACGCAGGCGGCCCGCTTGCGCCAGCGGGTCATGCACAAGTTCTCCTACTTCCCCAGCGAGCACGCGGGGCGGTCGATGTGCGTCGGCTGCGGGCGCTGCGCCGTCTCGTGCCCGGCAGGCCTGGATCTGCATCAGACGGTCATGCGCGTCCTGGAACGCACCGCCAGCGCGGAGGGGGCCGGCCATGCCTGAGAACGCCTACATGCCGCGCTCCGCCAAGGTGCAGTGGATGCGCGACGAGACGCCGGACGTGCGGACGCTCGGCCTGGTGCTGGAGGACCCCGCCTCGGCCACGCGCTTCCAGTGGCGGGCCGGGCAGTTCGCACTCTTCTCCGTGTTCGGCGCCGGCGAGTGCGTGTTCACCCTGGCCAACAGCCCGACACGCCGGACGACGACAGGGTCCGATGGCAATGGGCAGGCGCAGGTGACGGACGAGGCGCCGACGATCGAATGCACGTTCCGCGCGGTGGGCAAGATCACCAACGCCCTGCGCCAACTGGACGCCGGCCAAGTCGCCGGCATCCGCGGGCCGTATGGCAACGCCTTCGACGTCGAGGCGTGGAAGGGCCATCACGTGGCGATCGTCGGCGGGGGCATCGGCATGGCGGCCGTGCGCTCGCCGCTGCAGTATGTGCTCGATCACCGCGCCGACTACGGCGAGGTGCATGTGCTCAACGGCGCCCGCAGCGTCGGGGACGTGGTCTATGCGAGCGAGATGTCCGAGTGGGCTCAGCGCGGCGCCGAGGTCGTGTGCACGGTCGATCCGGGCGGTGAGACGCCGGACTGGGGCGGACGGGTGGGGATGATCCCTGCCGTCTTCGAAGAACTGGCGCTTGCCCCCGAGAAGCGCATCGTCGTGGCCTGCGGGCCGCCGGTCATGCTCAGGTACCTCTTCGCGTCACTGAAGAAGCTGGGCTTTCCGCCGTGCGACGTGGTGACGACGTTGGAGAACCGGATGAAGTGCGGCGTGGGGCACTGCGGCCGGTGCAACGTGGGGCGGACCTACCTGTGCACCAGTGGCCCCGTGTTCACCTGGGCCCAGCTCCAGTCCATGCCGGAGGATTTATGAGGCGCGATGGCAGTTGCGCCTTGTTGGAGGCCATCGATGAACGACACGCACGCCGGTAACGACACCCCGAGCCAACAGACGCTGGCCGAGCCGCAGCAATGCCCGGAAGAGCAAAGCCTGCTCGCCGCCGACACCCTCGCCGAGGACGATGGTGACGAGCACCCCTACGGCTGGGCGCTGCGCGGCGGGCGCCTGCCACACATCTGGTGCCCCGGCTGCGGCATCGGCACCACCGTCAGTTGCTTCATCCAGGCGCTTGAGGAGACACAGGCTTCGCTCGACGAGTTGTGCGTCGTCTCGGGCATCGGGTGCACCGGGCGCGTCGCGGCGTACCTCCACTGCGAGTCGTTCCACACCACGCACGGCCGGGCCATCCCATTCGCCACGGGCCTGCACCTGGGCAATCCCGAGTTGAACGTCGTGGTCTTCAGCGGCGACGGCGACCTGACCGCCATCGGAGGCAACCACCTCATCCATGCGGCGCGACGCAACCTCGACATCACTGTCATCTGCGTGAATAACTTCACCTACGGCATGACCGGCGGCCAGCACGGCCCGACGACGCAGATCGAGGCCCGCACGCGCACGACGCTTCAAGGCAACGTCGAGTACCCGTTCAACCTGCCCCGCCTGCTCGCCGCCGCCGGCGCGACCTACGTCGCCCGCTGGACCGTGCTTGACCTGGGCCGGCTGCGGCGCTGCATGGCCGAGGCCCTGAACCACAAGGGCTTCGCCTTCGTTGAGGTCATCTCGCCGTGTCCGGTCTACTACGGCCGGCTCAACCGCGTGGAAGAAGGCATCAAGCAGTTGCAGCAATACTGGGAAGGCACCAGCGTCGACAGCCTGGCACCGATCCAGCAGATCGACCTGGCGCAGAAGCAGGGGCGGATCGTCGTCGGCACGTTTGTCAACGAGCAGCGACCGAGCTGGGTCGAGCTGCACCGCAACCGGCAGACGTCCACATCAACCAAGCAGCAGTGATCGGGATCAATCATGCCAAGCCTCGAGCAACCGCAACCGTTTTGCCTGGCGCACAAGCACCACGTGGAGTTGCAGATCAGCGGCTTCGGGGGCCAGGGCGTGGTCATGGCCATCAACGTGCTCGGCCGCGTCGCCGCCGTCGAGCAGGGCCGCAACGCCATGGCGGTGCAAAGCTATGGCCCGGAGTCGCGCGGCGGCGCGTCGCTCGCCGGGCTGATCATCGACGACGGCGAGATCGCCATGCCCCGCGTCACCCGTCCCGACGTGGTGGTCGTGCTCTCGGCGGCGGCGTACGAGAAGCACGGCCGGAACCGCCCAACCGAGGCGCTGCTCATCGCCGAGCAGGACCTGGTCAGCCTTGACGACGAACTGGAACAGGACCGGCTTGTCTTGCAGGTGCCCGCGACGCGCATCGCCGAAGAACTGGGCCGACGCATTGTCGCCAACATCGTCATGCTTGGATTCCTGTGCGCCGCGACGCAAGTCCAGCCGCCGGAACTGATGAAGCGCGTCATCGCGGCTTCGGTGCCCTCGCACACGGAGACGCTCAACCTCGACGCCTTCGACCGCGGCATGCTTTGCGGCCGTGACGCGCTGGCCGACCGCCTGTCGGTGGAGGAGCCGCCATGAGCACGCGTATCGTCCCCCCCGCAGAGACCGGCGCCGATGACGCCGAGCCATTTGCCGGCGTCAATCTCTACGCCTGCTTCCAGTGCACCAAGTGCAGCTCAAGCTGTCCCTATGGGCTCTCGCCGCAGCGGGTGATGCGCCTGCTGCAGCTCGGGCAGGAGGACAAGGCCCGGGCGCTGCCCACCACCGAACTGTGCGCCGGGTGCATGACCTGCACGCGCGTCTGCCCCAAGGGGTTGAACCCGATGGGCGTGGTTCACGAACTTGCGGGCAAGGCCAAGGGATGCCAGGGCCTGCGCGGCGGCATCTTCGCACATATTCACGCGGTCTCCCGACTCGGGAGCCGGCTCGCGCCGCTGAGCAACTGGATGACGCGTCTGCCGGGGGCGGCGCTGGTCAACCATTACCTGCTGGGCATTCACAAGGCCCGGACGCTGCCGCCCTATGCCGTCGAGTCGTTCCCCGCCTGGTTCGAGGGTCATCAGCCGTGCACGAGCGGGGACCGCGGCGCGGTGGTGCTGTTCCATGACACGTTCATGGACTACAACTTCCCGGAGATCGGGATCGCTGCCACGCAGCTCCTTGAGCGGGCCGGGTACCGCGTCGAGCTGGCCGACATGGTCTGCTGCGGTCGGCCGATGATCTCCAACGGCTTCCGTGAGAATGCCGCCCGCCATGCCGTGGAAAACATCAACCGCCTGTTCGGCCCGGCGGCCGAGGGCAAGTGGATCGTCGGGTGCGAGCCGTCATGCCTGTTGACGCTGCGCAGCGAATACGCCGAGTTGGCTCCGTGTCCCGAGACGCGCGAACGGGCGCGCGTCGTGGCCAGGCAGGCACTGCTGATCGACGAGTTCCTGGAGATCGAGGCCGAGCGCCCCGACAGCGGCTTGCGGTTTGCCGGTCCAGGCGCCCGGGGGCCGAACATGCTGCTGTTCCATTCCCACTGCCATCACAAGGCTCAGGCCCAGCCCGAGTGTTCCCGCCGCCTGCTGGAACGGGCGGGCTACCACGTCGTGCCGGTGCGGGCCAACTGTTGCGGCATGGCTGGCTCGTGGGGCGCGCACCGCGAGCACTTCGAGCGGTCGCGGCGGACGTTCGAGGAAGGCGTGGGCCTGGCACTGGGCAATGACCGGCAGGCCGGCATCGCGGTCAGCGGCGTGTCCTGCCGCATCCAGATCACCGATCTTGGCCCGGATGCGCGCCAGCCGCGGCACGTGGTCCAATGGTTGTGCGACGCGCTGGCGACGGATGACGCCCCGCCGGCGCAGCCCGCGACGACGACGAGCCGACCGCAGGTCATCCTGAGCCGGTAGATCGCGCGCCGACATGCAGCACAGCGTCCCGTGTCGGCGTCGAAGCGTTCAGGAGATTCAGAAACCATGATCTATTCCAGTGCCTGCGGCTACGCGATCCGCGCCCTGACCTGGATGGCCCTGCGCAAGCCCGAGGGCTACCTGCTGCTGGGCGAGATCTGCGAGCAGGCCGCGCTGCCGCGGCATTTCCTGGCCAAGGTCTTCCAGGACCTCGTGCGTCGCGGGCTGCTGGTCAGCGCCAAGGGCCGCGGCGGCGGCTTCACGCTGGCCCGCCCGGCCAGCCGCGTCACGCTCTACGAAATCGTCGAGGCCATCGATGGCGTCGCGGTGCTGAGCCAGTGCGTGGTGGGCCTGGCCCGCTGCGATGACCGCCAGCCGTGCCCGCAGCACGACGCCTGGAAGCCGCTGCGCAGCGAGATCCACGCGTTTCTGCAAGAAACGACACTCGAGCGACTCGCCCTGGCCCTGGAGGAGAAGTTGAGGCTGATCGGCGCCGGCGATCCCTCCGAGGCCATCGCACGCGAAGTGGACGCGTTGGCCTGACCGGTCCCGCCCCTTGATGTTTCATTTCTGGTTCATCCGACTAACGGGTAGGTCATCTCGTGCAGGGCGTAGATCTTCAGGCGGAAGAACTCGGCGTCGCGGTAGCCGTAGGCCTGACGCTTCATCGTCTGGATCTTGTTGTTCGTCCCCTCCAAAGGCCCCGTCGAGATCGGGTACCGGTACCAGTTCAGCAGGCTGCGCCGGTGCAGGCGCAGCGTGTTGGCGAACTTGCCGAGCCTCACCACGCCCGACGCCTCGGCCCGGGCGATCCAGTCATCCAGGAACTGCCCCGCCTTGCGCCGGCCGGGCTGCTCCCAGAACTGGCGCAGATCCTCCTTCAGGTAGTAGGCCGTGGCCAGCGGCTGGTTCATGCCCAGCGCCTCGTCCAGGCGCTGGCGCTCGTCGCGCTGTTCATCGAGGTTTTCCTGGTTCTTCACCAGCAGCCAGCGCGTGCCCTTGATCGCCTGCTTCTGCTCCTTGGTCTCGGCCTGGCGCTGAATGTCCCGGCGCAGGCTCGAGAGCTTGTCGTTGAACAGCTTCATCACGTGGAAGCGGTCCAGCACGTGCACGGCGTCGGGGGCGTCCGACGCATCCGCGATGGCCGCTTCACCGGCCTCCACGACGCCTGGGCCACCGACCTCTCAGCCCAGGGCATCGGCCTGCTGCTGGAGCACCGGCTCGACCGCAACGGGATCGAGGACGTGAGCCCGCTGGCGGGGCTAACTGGACTGGAAACGCTCCGCCTCGATTTCAACCAAGTTTTCAGCGACGTGCGCCTCGCCGACGTGAGCCCGCTGGCGGGGCTGACCGGCCTGAAAACGCTCACCCTCTCCGGCAACGAGGTCCGCAACGTAAGCCCTCTGGCGGGGCTGACGGAACTGGAGCGGCTCCACCTCGTTTGGAACAATATCTGGGACGTGAGCCCGCTGGCGGGACTGACCGAGCTGAGAGAACTCAGGCTCGACGACAACTGGATCAGCGACGTGAGCCCGCTGGCGGGAATGACTGGCCTGAAAGAGCTCAGGCTCGACTCGAACCGGTGGCTCAGCGACGTGAGCTCGCTGGCGGGGATGACCGGCCTGACAGAACTCAATCTTGGCCGCAACGAGATCAGCGATGTGAGCTCGCTGGCGGGAATGACCGAACTGGAAAGACTCATCCTCTCTTCCAACGAGCTCAGCGACGTGAGCCCGCTGGCGGGGATGACCGGGCTGAAAGAACTCAGGCTCGGCTCGAACCAGATCTTGGACGTGAGCCCGCTGGCGGGGCTGACCGGCCTGAAAACGCTCACCCTCTCCGGCAACGAGATCAGCGACGTGAGCCCGCTGGCGGGGATGACCGGGCTGCAACGGCTCTGGCTCCACTCGAACAATATCACAGGCATCAGTCCCCTGGCCGGGCTCACCAACCTCCGGGGATCGTCAACCACCTTCCCCGGCCTGAACGTGCGGGACAACTTTCTCGACATAAGCCCTGGCTCGGCGACGATGGCCGTCATCGAAGATCTTCAGGCCCAGGGTACGATCGTCGTGTATGAGCCGCAGCGGGGGTTGCCGTTGACCGGCGACATGAACCTCGATGGCATCGTGGACACCGGCGACGTCGCCACATTCGTCCTGGCGCTGACCAATCCCGAGGCCTACACGGCCCAGTACGGCATTGATCCGGCGCTCGTCGGCGACATCAACGGCGATGGCGTGTTCGACACCGGCGATGTGGCCGCGTTCGTGCAGTTGCTGGTCGGCGGTCCCGGGGAAGACGACGTGCTGCCCGGCGACATGAACGGCGATGGTGTCGTCGACACCGCCGACGTGGCGCCGTTCGTGCTGGCGTTGACGGACCCCTTAGGCTACGAGGCGGAGTATGGGCTCGATCCGACCGTAGTGGGCGACATCAACGGTGACGGCGTGTTCGACACCGCGGACGTGGCGCCGTTCGTGCAACTGCTGGTGGGTGGCCAGGCGGGCACAGCGTCGCAGGTGCAGGAGGATGAACTGCTGCTGAGCGATACCGGGCAGGAGCACGATGACACGGCGATGGCCAGCGCCTTGACCACGTCGGACGACGAGCAGGAGGTGGACGTCCTGGCGTCGGCTGCGGAGGTGGATCATGAGCCGGCCGTAGCAACGTCACGGCTGAGTCTGGCGCATCCACGTCACGATCCGGTCGACGTCCGGGCCTGGCTGGCGGCGTGGCTGCAGGGCCATCGCTTCGGCGGGCACGCGGAGGCGTGGGCCAGTGATGCGGATGAGGAGGAGGCGCACCTGCTTCAGGAGGTGTGAGAAGCTCGGTGGAGTTGAAGGGATAGGCAGGCTCGCGGCGAGTGGGTTCGCCAGCCACTCCCCTCGAGCGCCACCCGAAGGCAGGGCCTTTTCCCTCGCCCTCGGATAGCTCCGCCACGTCCGCGGTAACCTTCAATTCCGGCCAATCGGCAAAGTTCACAGCTATGTCACTAGTGTCCCAACGTTTTCGACCCGAATTGATATAAGCCCCGTCTCATCGGTGGCTTCCGTTGGTTCCAGACCTGCATCGATTTCAGATCGCCCCCATCATGGGGCCTC